>JBFLYD010000053.1 GCA_040756905.1 Acidobacteriota bacterium | reverse complement strand
ATTTTAAAAAAATATTATTGGAAAGAATAAAGTATGAAAAAACAATTGAAAGTGAATTTTCAGAAAGAGTTAGTATAAGTATTGATGAAATCGAAAACTATTACAGGGAAAATTATCTTCCGAGCAGAGAAAGGATGAAATTAAGCATAGAACCTTTTTTAAATATATCCACTGCTATAGAGAAAGAACTGAGAGAAAAGAAATACAAAGAGCTTTTCCACGAATGGATTTTGGAAATGAAAAAAATAAAAGAGATAAATGTATATTTAAATGATGATGATTTAAAGGTGATATTGAGTTGAAAATATTAATGATTTATACATAAAATATTTGGGGGGATAAAATGAAAGAGCAGACATTTAGAAATCTTCCTTTTCAAAGGAAAATTTACAAAGAAACAAAATTAAAAAATATTCCAAAATTTAGAGAAAAAAGAGAAAAAATAAAATTTCAATTTTCTAGAAAAAAGAAAAATAAAAAATAATTTGTCATTCTTTGGTTAGAAATTTCATTCAAATTGAATTTAAAGGGTTAATAATTGACATTCATGTCTAACTAATTTTTTTTACAATTATTTTTTTAAAAAAAATTAAATTAATGTTAAAAAAATACTTGACATATTTCTTTTTTGTCTTAAAATTAAAATTGAAGAAGTGGAAAATTATTTAGAATACTATTTCATAGAAAAAAACAAAATTCAAAAAAATAATCCCTTCAAAAAAGAAATTAAAATTAGGAGGAAAAAAAATGGAGGAACAGTTTGATGGAGAAAAACCTCCATCGAAGAGATGGGGGGAGTTTTTTCCATGGAGGGGGGTTCCAAAAGAAGATTGGGATAACTGGAGATGGCAATTAAAAAACTCAATTAGAAATGTTGAACAATTAGGAAACATAATTCAATTAACTGATATCGAAAAACTTCGAATAAAAATGGTGTCTTCAGTATATCCTATGTTTTTTACCCCCTATTATTTTTCATTGATTAACTTTTATGACCCGGAAGACCCGATAAAAAAACAAATTATCCCTTCTTTTCTTGAATTAACCGAGGATACCGGATATGAAGAAGATGACCCTTTGAATGAAGAAAAAGAATCTCCTTGCTCGGGAATTACCCATAGATATTCTGATAGAGTACTGCTAATAACCACAAATTTTTGTGCTTCTTTTTGCAGGCACTGTACGAGAAAAAGAATATTTACAAAAGCTTTTTCTATGAAAGGAAAATTTATCTTGGATTCTGTAGTTGGATATATTAAAGAGCATGAAGAAATAAGGGATGTGATAGTTTCCGGTGGAGACCCTCTGACACTTCCTTTCAAAAGATTTGATAATATTCTGAAAAGGTTGAGAGAAATCCCTCATGTAGAAATAATAAGAATAGGAACAAGAATCCCTGTTGTATTACCACAAATTTTGTATGATAGGAATTTGCTTGAGATCCTTGAAAGATATGGGCCAATCTGGGTAAATACACATTTCAATCATCCAAATGAGATTACAGAAGAATCTTCAAAAGCAATAGAAAATTTATTAAGAATAGGAATCCCCGTTAATAACCAGACAGTTTTGCTTAAGGGAGTAAATGATTCTGCTGAGACGTTGATTGCTCTATCGAGGAAATTATTGAGAATAAAAGTTAGACCCTATTACCTTTACCACTGTGACCCGGTAAAAGGGGTTAATCATTTTAGAACATCTATTTTCAAAGGAATTGAAATTTTAGAGAAAATGAGAGGGAATATCTCTGGCTTTGGTATCCCGACCTATGTGGTTGATTCACCGGGTGGAAATGGAAAGATTCCAATAAATCCAAATTATATATTATCTTTTACAGAAGAGTCTGTTCTTCTTAGAAGCTACAGAGGAAAGATTATCGAGTATTATCCGGAAGGGAAAAGAGATAGAGGAGAAGAAATTCAGAAAGTTTCTTCAATTTATAACCATGGAGAGAAAGTTAAGTTGATAATCGGAAGGAGTCAATTTTTAAGGAGAAAAAATGCGAATAGGAGTCGCTTATGATTTAAAAGAATTTCATCAAGAAGATCCTTCGCTTCCTTTGGATATCCATGAAGAGTTTGATATAGAAGAGACAATCGAAAGCATTGAAAAAGCCCTTTATAAAAAATTTGACTGGATTGTAAGGCTCGGCGGCGGTAAAAAATTTTTAGAAAATATCCAGAAAAACAATGTAAATTTTGTGTTCAACATAGCCGAGGGATTTGGAACAAGATCAAGAGAGGCTCACATTCCTTCTGTTTTGGAAATTTTAGGAATACCTTTTTCAGGCTCTGACCCTCTCACATTAGCATTAACATTGGATAAAGCTTTAACAAAAAGAGTTCTTTTAGCGGAGGGAATCTTGACGCCCAATTTTTTTGAGATAAATGATTTAATTGAAATAAAAAAAATAGAAAAATTATTAAAACAAAAAAATTTAAAGTTTCCTCTAATTGTCAAACTCTCTCATGAAGGTTCAAGTATGGGGCTCAGGTTGAATTCAGTTGTAAAAGATATATTCAGTTTAAAACAAAAAACAGAGGAATTAATTTCTTTATACAGAGAACCCGTTTTAATTGAAGAATTCATTTCGGGAAGAGAAATAACAGCTGGAGTAATCGGTAATGGAAAGACTGCAGAATGTTTTGGAATGATGGAGATATCTCATAAAAGATTAAAGAACGAAGATTTCATTTATTCGCTTGAAGTAAAGAGAAACTGGAGAGAAGAGGTGATTTATACAATAAACCCGGATATGTCTCCAGAGGTCGAAAAAACAATTTCAAAAGAGGCTGTTAAAATTTTTCAGATTCTTAAATGTAGAGATATTTCGAGGATTGATTTCAGACTGGATCAGAATGAGAAAGCTTATTTTTTAGAGATTAACCCTTTGCCAGGACTTAATCCAGATTACAGCGATTTGCCGATGATAGCAAGGGGCATGGGAATTGAATACGATGATTTGATTTTAAGGATTGTAAAAGAAGCATTCACGAGATACAGCATCATTTTTTAAATGGCACTTAAAGTCGCGATTGTATCAAATGAGATAACATCTAATGAAAATCCAGATGTATATTTAGTCAGAGATGAGGTTAAAATAGTTAAAGAAATTCTTAAGAAAAGGGGTTACCTGTACAAAGATATTTCAATAAAAAAAGAAGTTTTTTCTCTGATAGAAGAATTACAATCTTTTAAACCTGATGTTATTTTTAATCTATGCGAGCAGTTTGATAGTCAAAGCGAGGGAGAATTTTATGTCGCTTCCCTTTTTGAGTTGCTCGGAATTCCTTATACAGGTTCTACTCCATTTACATTGGCTCTTGCATTAAGAAAATCTAAATCTAAAATTATGTTGTCTTCTTGGGGTATTAATGTACCCCCTTGGGAGGTCATGGATAAAATTCCAGATAGAGAATTAGATATTTTATATCCTCTTATCGTTAAGCCCGATAATCAGGATGCAAGTTTAGGAATAGACAAATCAAGTGTTGTTTATGATTTTCCTTCGTTGCAGAAAAAAATTTCTGAACTTCTTGAAAAATTAAAATCACCTGTTTTAGTTGAAAAATATATCGATGGGAGAGAATTTAACGTTGCTTTTCTGGGAGACAAGATTTTAGCTATAGGAGAAATAATTTTTAAAATTGAACCTAAAATTTTAACCTATAACGCAAAATGGAGAAAAGGCTCTGAGGAGGATATATTAACCATTCCAAGATATCCAGCTGACCTTAGACCAGAAAAAAAGGAGGAAATTGAGCAAATCGCGATTAGGGCTAAAGAAATATTAGAAATTAGGGATTATGGAAGAGTTGATATAAGAATGGATAAAGATGAAAAGATTTACATCCTTGAGGTAAACCCAAACCCTGATATTTCTTTAGATTCTGGATTTTATCGAGCAGTAAAGGCTGCTAAAATGGAATACGAAGATGTAATACTTGAAATTATTGGATATGCTAATTCCAGAAGAAAGAATAGAAGAAATTAAACCTGAAAATAGAGAATCAGTTATAAAACTCATAAAGGAAGTAAGTATATTCAATCAGGCTGAAATCAAAATCGCAATTGAATTGATAGATCTTTCGATTAAAGGAAATAAAGATTATATCACGAAGGTTTATAAATCTAAGGAGGAAGATATTTGGGGTTTTATCTGTTATGGAAAAAATTTGTTAGGGGAAGGGGTATGGGAATTATACTGGATAGCTGTGAATCCTTCGTTCCAGAGGAAGGGAATTGCTAAAAGGTTGATGGAACACTTTGAATCTGAAGTTGCAAAGGATAATGGAAGGCTTATTCTGATTGAAACATCTTCATCCAGTATATACAGGAGCGCGAGAAAACTTTATGAAAGTATGAGTTATTCAAAGACGTGCTGGATAAAGGATTTTTATAAACCGGGAGATGATAAAATAATTTATAAAAAAATTATAACAAAAAAGAATAAATTATTCTGAAAGTCTTAAAATTATGCCTGTCTTTTTTGCTCTGTGTGAAGCTTTTCGCATAAGAATTAAACTCATAATAAAATAAAGAATGCCTAAAGAAAATCCTTTTAAAAGTGGATAACCTGAACTAATTTCAAAATCGTAAAAAGATCTGAAGTATTCAAGAAAATAAGTGATGGGAATTATTTTTGCAAAAAGGTTGAAAAAAAGTGGTAACTGATCAACTGGATAATAAATTCCACAAAAAAGCATCAACAAAGTTGCCAGTGACCATGCGGTGATTTCTGCTCTCTGTCCAAAGCATAGTATGAGGATACACACATTTGCTCCTATTATTAATCCACTCAGAAATAGACCAAGTAAAAATATTATAACAGGAATAACGCTCGGTATCTCGAAATCAAATGCCCATGTTGAAAAAATTAAAAGAATTAAAAAAACTATAAATCCTCTAACCACGCCAACGATCCATGAACCCAGAAGAGATTCTGAGACACCAATTGGAGAGAGAAATATATGCTTTATGCTTTTTGACCATATATCAAATAGAAGGCTGTAGGAGACATCTAATTGAGTTACTTGCAGGACACCCATTGCAATTGAGCCTGAAAGAACGAAGCCCAATTCTCTTTTTGTAAATTGAAAAAAATCAGCCATCAATCCAATAGAAAGTAAGCCAATGACAGGCCAAAAAAGAAGTTCGGCCAGAGAAAAGAAACTTCTTTTTGAAAATATCCAGTTTCTGAAGATAAAAGCAGATGTTTTATTTAGCCAATTCAATGAATGCCTCCTCAAGAGTTGAAGCTGAGATTTTTTCTTTTAATTCTTCAGAGGTTCCTGTGAAAAGGATTTCACCATTTCTTAGAAAAGCGATTCGTTCGGACAGGAATTCAGCTTCGTTCATATAATGAGTTGTCAGGATAATTGTAATTCTATTCTTCTCATGAATCTCTTTTATAATTTTTCTTATTTTATGCGCTATGTCAGGGTCAAGCCCTACAGTTGGTTCATCAAGAAATAACAGTTTAGGGTCATTAAGCAAACTTTTTGCAAGGGAGACTCTCTGTTTTGTTCCTGTAGATAACTCATCAAATTTTTTATCTGCAAATTCCCACAAGCGGAAAGTATCCATACCCCATTTAATTTTCTCTTTGAGTTTATTGGATTTAAGACCGTAGAGCATACCATAAAATCTTAAAGTTTCTTCTATCGTGAAAAGCCAAGGAAAATTTGGATTCCCTGAACACAGGTTTATAATTGTTTTTAAATCATTTCCAGACTTAAAAATATCCCTTCCAAAAATTTTAACTTCACCTTTATCCGGTAAAAGCAGAGTGGAAAGAATATTTATCAGAGTAGTTTTCCCAGAGCCATTTGGTCCTAAAATACAAAAAATTTCTCCTTCCTCTATGGTAAGATTAATGCCTTTTAATGCTTCTGTTTTCTTTTTTTTGAACAAACCCCTGAAAAAAGTTTTATGTAAATTTTTTATCTCTACTGCTTTCATTTTTTAAGAATATTCTTACTTAATTATAAATTAGAGCAGGAAGGGTGAAAATGAAAAGACTTTTTAGAGAGGTCAAATGATTGGTTTTCTTTGTCACCTTTCCTGCTCATATTTAATTTTAATTAATACTGATTTTTCAATTTCCTGCAAAATAAAAGATAATTTTTTAAATTTTTATCCTTACCCAACAGTGCTTCAACTGAAAAAATAGTTGATATTATTTCATCATCAAGGGGGTCGAGGATAGCTGCATCGAGTCCATTAAAAATTGATATCGTCAGAAAAATGCGATTGATTAATTTTCTTCTTGGAAGGCCAAATGATACATTACTGATTCCAGCGACTGTTTTGAGTTCAGGAATGCTTTTTTTTATTTTAATAAGAGATTCAAAAAAAATGTTTGCAATGTTCGAGTTTGTAGCAATTGGTCTTACCAGGGGATCGATAAATATCTCACTTTCATCAATACCTTCATGCTTGATAATCTCAAGGAAATTTAAAGTTTTCCTGTATGCTTCCTCAGGCGAATTTGGCATTCCATCTTTATCTATAAGAAGACCGATGATGTAAGGTTTTTTTTCCTTTATAATTCCGGAGAGATATTTTATTTTTTTAGATTCAATCGTTAGAGAATTTAAAATAGCTTTTCCCTGATGAATTTCAAGAGATTTTTCTAATACCTTTACATCCGAGGAATCAATGGAAACAGGGATCCCAGCTTCTTTTTCAATAATCGGAATTGCCCATTTCAATGTTTCGAGTTCTTTTTCCATCAACAGCGAAGCATTTAAATCAATAAATTCCGCTCCTTTTTCTTTCTGTTGTTTCGATTCTTTCAAAATAAATTCTTTATCCTTTGACTTTAGAGCCTCAAGCACTTCTTTCCGTGAAGAATTTAATCTTTCACCAATTATGATCATTTGATTATTTTTTCCTGCATAAAATTAATTTTTGATCAATTTTTTTATTTCTTTTATGTACTCAGGGTCTGTTCCACAACATCCTCCAACTATATTTGCTCTGTTTAAAATAATTTCTTTAAAATCTTTTGCATATTCGTATTTATTCTGCTCGTATTTTGTAATTCCATTTTCGTCAAGATATGGATTCCCTGCATTTGGTTCCGCAATAATTGGCAGGTCAGTATATTTTTGAATTTCTTTTATAATAGATGCGATGTCTGAAGGTGGAAGACTACAATTTGTGCCTATTGCATCAGCCCCATTATCCTGGAGTGTCTTTACAGTCTGTTCGATAGAATTTCCCATAATTGTGAAATATCCCTTTGGTGCTCGAGTGAAAGTCATCGATACAAAAACCGGTAAGTTTGAATTTGACCTGGATGCTTTTAATGCACATAGCGCTTCTTTTAAATCATAGAATGTTTCCAAAATTATAAAATCAAGTTTTTCTTCCTCAAACACTGAAGCCTGTTCTCCAAATACTTCGATTAACTCTTCCTCTGAATATTCTCCATAAGGTTTTAATAATTTTCCTGTTGGACCTATGTCTCCTCCTATAAATTTCCCCTTTGCAATAACCTCTTTGGTTAATTTGGAAGCATTCCTGTTGATCTCAATTGTTCTCTTATCCAGGTTGAAACTGGCAAGTTTTATTCTGTTGGCACCGAATGTGTTAGTTAAAATTGCATCAGACCCTGCATTCAAATAAGTTTTATGAACTTTTTTCACCTCTTCTTTATTTTCGATATTCCATAGCTCAGGAGGTTTCCCCCCTGAAAGCCCTCTTTTTATTAATTCTGTACCCATCGCTCCATCTAAGAGTAGAATATGATTCTTTAAATAACTCAAAATATGGTTCATTTCAATAATTATCTGTGTTCTTTAGTTCTCTTAATTTTTCCACGATAAATGAAACTTCATCTAATACTTTGCTTATTTCTTCCTCTTTATTGAACCTTCCAATGGAAAATCTGACGGATGAATTTGCCTCCTCAGGGGATAAACCAATGCTGAGCAACACATGGGAAGGGCTTTCTTCTCCTTCGGTGCATGCTGAGCCTGTTGAAACATATATATCTTTTGAGGATAATGCCATTACAAGGGCTTCTCCATCAATTCCAGAGAAGCAAAAATTAAGGGTTGATGGAATTCTTTTTTCAGGATGGCCATTGAACTTCACATCACTAATTTTTGATTCTATTCCTTTTTTTAACATTTCAGAAAGAGTCTTTATTCTTTTTCTTTCTTCCTGGCTTTCTAAATGGAGAATTTTTACAGCCTCACCAAATCCTATAATTCCGAGTACATTTTCTGTTCCAGCCCTTCTCCCTTTTTCCTGATGTCCTCCTAACATTAACGGAAGTATATTTACTCCTTTTTTTATGTATAAAGCTCCCACGCCCTTTGGACCATATAATTTATGAGCGGAGATCGATAGAAGATCAACCTTCAGTTTCTCAACGTCAATTTCAATTTTGCCCAGAGATTGAACACAATCTGAATGAAAAACAACTTTCCTTTCCGAAGCAATTTTTCCTATCTCTTCTATTGGCTGGATACTTCCTATTTCATTATTTGCATGCATTATCGAAATTAAAGCTGTCCTTTCTGAGATTTTATCTTTTATAAAATCTAAATCCACAATCCCTTCGTGATCTACAGGGACATAGAAAACTTTTATTCCTTTTTTTTCTAAATATTTACACGTGTTTATAATAGCAGGGTGCTCTATGGAAGATACAATAATTTCATTTTTATCCGGGCTTACATCGAGTATTCCTCTTATCGCCCAGTTATCTGATTCTGTTCCTGAAGAAGTAAAGAATATTTCTTCCTTTTTGGCATTTATGTATTTTGCAATAATTTCTCTTGCTTCTTCAATTCTATCTTTAGCCTTCCTTCCAATGGGATAGAGTGAGGAAGGATTTCCAAAGTACTCATTTTCAGTTTCATGGATTTTTTGTAGAATTCTCGGATCGATTGGTGTTGTTGCATTATTATCAAGATAAATCATTATCTTCGCCTCGAGCTATAATTATACAATCTTTTTAGATAACCTACAAAAAATTTATATTTTTGAACGGAAGGCTCGCCGCAATCCCGTCCCTTCAGGGGCGGGTTAAGGCGAGCAATATTAATGAAAAAATACCTTGCCGTCGAAGAATCCCCGCCATTTCATGTCCTGAACTTGATTCAGGAATGGCGGGGTTCTTCAAAAGAGGGCAACTATTCCCTTAGTGATATATCGAGAGTATTAAGATTTTTCAACAATGTTTTTATTAATAAATAAACAATTGATTAATATTCCTGATTTTAGTTTTGGATAAAAGTCAGTGGATTTTTCTGGCATTATTTCACCATTTTCGACAACCTTTTTTATTTCTTCAAGAGAAACAGGATTTAATAAAAAAATGCCCTGATATTCTTTGTTTATGACTTTCTTAATCCCTTCTTCTCTATTTCTTATATAATTAACGTTTTTTTCAATAGAAAAACCTTCAGAAGAAAATTCGTTCATTTTTTCTATCACCAAAGAATGAAGAATTGATATATCGAGTTTTTTCCATTCAGGAGACTTAAAAGGATCCATTTCTTTCTCCCACTCAGATAGTTCATTCAATTTGAAGATGATGAATTTTTTAAATTCATTGAAATAGGAGCAAAAAATGTGTTTAATTCTTTCCCTTCTCAAAACATCATTTATTTTATTTAAGAGATTTATATCGAGCGGATTTTCAGATTTAATTTCTTCAAGATTAAAATATTTTGAGAGCAATCCCTTGAATTTTGGCTCATTGATTAAATCAAATCCTTTCACAAGTCTGTAAGTTGGGAGAATAACTAATCCAGGATCATCAATATCAAATAATGTCATCATGATATAATCAAATCCTGTGTTTTCCACATTTATTCCTTTCATTTTCAATTCTTTTTTATAATTGAGAGAAGTTTCATACCTGTGATGGCCATCGGCAATTATAAGAACTTTATCCTCAAATAAGTTTTTCAAGATTTCGATGTTTTCTTTATTTTTTAGTACGCACAGTCTATGTTTAATTTCATCCTCATCATATAGTTCAAATCCAACCTCAGAATTTTTAATAGAGTTTTCAATAGCATTTGATATTTTTTTCTCAGAGTCAATGTAGAGTAAAAAAATTTGTTCTGTATTTGATTCTGTCTCTCTAATAAGATTTAATCTATCCTCTTTTGGCTTTGGAAAAGTTTTTTCATGGGGAAGAACTTTTTTAGATGAGAAATCCTCCAGTTTAACTCTTGCAATTAATCCGATTCTCTTTTTAATATCACTGTTATGCCTGAATTCCTGTTCGTAGAAATAAAGAGAGTCTTCCTTTTCTATAATAAATATTTCCTCTTTTAACCATTTATCAATGTAATATTTTGCTCTTTTGTACTTATTTTTTTCATAGGAGTTTTCTTCGATGTCTTTTCCAAGTATAATTCTTACGATATTGTATGGGCTTCTCCTGTAATACACCTCTTGCATTTCTGGAGTAATTCTATCATAGGGTTCTGTGATAACATGTTCTAATTTTACTTTTTGAGTATTATATCTTATTGCTCTAAAAGGCTTAATTATAGCCATTTTATGTATTCTTCTATTTAAAAATTAGAATCAAAAAATATTAAACTTTGAAGAACTCTTTCAGGATTTTGATAACTTCCATTCCCGCTCTTTCCTGCCCTTCTTTTGCTGAAGCACCGATGTGGGGTGTAGCAATTACATTGGGATGGTCTATAAGGGAAAAGTCTTCTGGAGGTTCTACTGAAAATACATCAAGGGCAACTCCCGAGACTTTTCCAGAATTAAGGGCATCGAATAGAGCTTTTTCATTTACAACTCCTCCCCTTGATACATTTATCAGGTAAACCCCATTTTTCATGATCTCGAATTCTTTATACGAGAGAATATCTTTTGTGCTTTCTGTCAAAGGCAGATGTACTGAAATAAAATCTGAATTTTTCAAGAGCTCTTCCCTTGAAACCTGAGAAACAAGAAGGTCGGTTTCCTGTTTTATAATGTCATGGGCAAGAACTTTCATTCCAAAAGCTATTTCTCTTTTAGCTACTTCTTTTCCTATTCGTCCGAATCCAATTATTCCAGCAGTTTTTCCATAAAGTTCTTCTCCTTCAAGAATTTTCTTTTCCCATTTATGTTCTTTCATAGTAGAATCTGCAATACAGATTTTTCTGACAAGTGCTAACATCAATCCAATTGTAAGTTCTGCCACTGAAATGGAAGTGGCTTCCGGAGTATTCGCAACAGCAATTCCTTTATTTTTAGCAGTTTCTACATCAATATTGTCAAGACCAATACCTGCTCTTACAGCTATTTTCAGATTCTTTGCAGAATTTAGAACATTTTTTGTAACTTTTGTGGCAGACCTGACGACAATAGCATCAAATTCTTGAATTATGGGAACGAGTTCATTCTCTTTCAGTCCTGTTTTTACTTCAACATGGAAATCTTTAATAGATCTGAGTTCTTCTAACGCTGAGTCTGATAATTTGTCTGCGATTAATACTTTTTTCATTGCCAGTTCTCCTTAAAAATTTTTTCTGCTGCTGCCACAGAAGCTCCAAATGGAACTTTATATCCGAGTTCATCGAGTGTCATCTCCAGTGAGGAAAGAGCAGTTATAATATCAAATGCACTCATATATCCTAAATGGGCAATTCTGAATATTTTCCCTTTATAGGGCTCCTGTCCGCCTGCAATGTAGGCTAAATATTTTCCCTGCATTAATTTAACGAGTTTTCCTCCATCAATTCCTGAAGGAACTTTTACAGCGGTTGCGATGTTACCTGGAATTTTTGATAGAAGTTCAAGGTTTAAAGCTTTAATTCCCTGCCTTGTTGCCTCTCCAAGGATTGAATGATGGCGAATTATCTGTTCAAGTCTGAAGGATTTAATTATATCAAGGGACTTTTTCTGCTGTATTACAAGAGAAACTGCAGGAGTAAAAGGAGTGGTTTGTTTTTCAAGGTTTTTCTTGTATTTTTTTACATCAAAATAAAATTTGGGCAGCCTGGAGTTTTCAGCCATTTTCCAGGCTTTTCTTGAAAAAGCTAAATATGCAAGACCGGGTGGAATCATCAATGCTTTCTGGGAAGCTGCTACAAGAATGTCGATTTTCCATTCGTCCATAGGACATGGAGTTGCTCCAAGCCCTGAGATTGCATCGACGATGAGAATCGCATTGAATTCATCGCAGACCTCTCCATATCCTTTAACATCATATACAGAACCAGAAGATGTTTCTGATAAAGTTGCAAGGACTGCTTTTATAGCAGGGTCTTTTTTCAGTTCATCTTTTAACTCTTCTTTGGAGTATGGCTCACCCCATTCAAGGGTGATTTCTAAAACATTTAGACCATATGCTTTTGCTATATCTCTCCATCTTTCTCCAAATTTTCCGCCGTTAATTACCAGTACTTTATCTCCAGGTGAGAGTGTGTTTACAACTGCTGCTTCCATAGCGCCTGTACCTGAAGATAAAAGAATGTAGACCTCCTCTTTTGTCTGAAAGACATATTTGAGGTCTTCAGATACCTCCATGAATATCTTTGAAAACTCAGGAGTTCTATGATGGATTACTGGTTCAGAAGAAATGGAAAGAGATTCTGGTGGGACAGGTGTAGGTCCCGGCGAAAGTAAATAACTTTTCTTTATCATATTATTCCTCCTCTCTTTTATGTTTTTTATAATATGCAAAAACAAGCTTAGAAGTAAATAATAATTAAAAATTAGAAGAAAAATCAAATAAATCAATTACAGAGAGCAGCGATCCACTTTGCTTAGAGATTTCAGAGTAATTAGCAAGGGTGACTTCAAAAACGCGCTGTATTTTCCCCAATCCCGCACTAACTTATTATTACCTAATACAAACGCATTGAATAAATTGTAGGGCAACCCTTTAGAGCCTGCCCCGAACTTGATTCGGGGGTTGCTTAATGCAAGGCTAAAGCCTTGCCCTACATGTAACAATATTTTATGCGTTTGCTATAAATTAAGGAATTCATAATATCTCTACTTCAATCACTTAATTTTTTTGGAATAAATAAAGTTAGTGCGGGAGCACTCATGTATGTTCAGTATTCAAGAATCAATTGTTTCTTAGGTATTTAGATGCTCGTCGATATATTGTTCAGAAGATGATTGACCTCTTATCTATTAATATTGAACAATAATTTATCTCCTATTTTCAGTCCTTCTTTTTTTGCTTTTCCTGAGTTTACTTCAAGCACATACTGGCAATCTTCATTTGGCACATAGGTTTCGCACGGTTCGATGAAGCATGGAGGGACATTTTCTATGATATCCACTATTATTTTCTTTGAGTTTATAAAGATCATATCTAGAGGAATTAATGTATTCTTCATCCAGAAGCTATATCTTCCTTCTCTTTCAAATATAAAAATCATTCCGTGATTTTGATTTAATTTTTTTCTAAACATCAATCCTTTGGTTCTTTCTTCCTCAGTTGAAGCAATTTCAGCAATGATTGAATTTCCATTTGGTAGAAAGATTTTTGTAAATTTTTGGGGTAAAAATAAAGCTAAGATTAAGACTACTATTCTTATCGTTTTCATGTTAGTGTGTTGTTCCTTACATATCTTTACAGGCAAAAAAATCTCTCCGACAGCACACTGAAGGGGTATGGGGAAGAGGCTTCCCCGAACATAGGAGGGTGTCGGAATATGTATTCCGCACCCTCCTACATGCACCATTCTGGTGCATGCAAATAGATGATTTAAATTTAAATAAAAACCTTTTACACACTGCCCTTAAGGGCAGTGCTAGGA
>JBFLYD010000052.1 GCA_040756905.1 Acidobacteriota bacterium | reverse complement strand
GCTCAGATCTCCTCGCATCAAAATCTATGCTCGTTCGTTCAAATAATCTCCTATCACTCAGACTCTTATCCTCTCTTATCTTCTATATTCTCTCTCGCTCCCGTTCGTTATATTATTTCTCTTTCGAAAGAATAAAATATAGGAGATTATTCTCACTCACTTCGCAGATTTTTAGATGCTCGTCGATATATCGCTCAGAAGATGGTTGACTTCCCAATATTCTATAGAAATGTATTTATTTAAATTCAATGAGGGCCTGAAAGAGGAGGGGAATCATAATTTCATGGTGACCGATAAAATAATAGCCCTTTCCTTTGTTTCCAACTGGTCTTTTAGTCACATTCTCATAAGGTCTGTAATGATGAATAAAATCGAAAACTGCTGTTGTAAAATTTTCAATTGGATAGCCTTTGTTTCTTACAAACGTTAAAGCTTTTAAAAACACCTCTGGCAAAATTACTGCAGAACCAATGTTTAGATAAACCCCTCCTTCTAAATTGGTCATAATTGAGGATAGAAGAAAAAAGTCCCTCAAAGATGCTCTTCCTGCTGATTCACCTGAAAAATCTGGATAAAAATGAATGGTATCAGTACCAATTGCCATATGGACTGTAACAGGAATGTTCAAATCATAAGCCCTGGAAAAAATGCTTTTCTCTTTATATCTGAAATTTTTTTCAGCTAAAAATTTTCCGATTGATTCTCCTAAACCGAGTTCCTCTGAATCCCCGCTTTTAATCGCTTCTGAAAGTAATTTTCCAGTTTCTTCAGCCATGCCAAAACTTCCATCCTTCAGATGTTTTTCAACATCCTCGGATGTTTTTCCTGAGTAGGCTATTTCAAAATCATGAATCATTCCTGCGCCGTTCATTGAAATTGCTGTTACAAAATTACCTTTCATTAAATCAATTAAGAACTGATTTAAGCCGACTTTTATAAAATGAGCTCCCAATCCAAAAATTATTGGTTTATTTTTTTTCTGAGCCTCATGAATTTTTTCTATTAGGTCTTTTAAATCTTTCGAAGCAAGAATATCAGGCAATGAATTAAAGAATTCTCTAAAAGTGGATGACTTTTGAGCAGGCTTTCCAAAATCTTCGATATCAACCTTGCTCTCTCTTTCATCGAGAGAAATTGTTTTAATTCCACCAGGAGATAAAGGTTTATACTTATATTTTGATGGCACAGCAGAATTTTAATCTATATACATTAATAATTTCAATTAGATTCTTTTAAGGTTTAAATTTAAATAGCAACTTACATTTTTATTTCTGGAAGCGTTTTTTCTTCCTTAGGAAATATATTAATACAAATGCAATAAATAATTTGTAGGGCAACCCTTCAGAGCCTGCCCCGAACCTTGCCCTGAACTTGTTTCATGGGTTGATTCGGGGGTTGCTTAATACAAGGCTAAAACCCTGCCCTACATGTAACATCATTTATTGCATTTGTATTAATATAAACGAAATTAATAATGTTACATTTACCGTCATTCCTGCAAAAGCAGGAATCCAGAAACATAATGATAAAACTGGATTCCCGCCTACGCGGGAATGACAATACTATGAGTATATGTCATCTTACTTAATGCGTTTGTATTAGTTTACTTGCGTAGCTTATATGTTTAAGAGTATTTTTGCCTCTTCTGATTTTAATTCAGGAACAAGAATTTTTACTTTTCCAAGGCCATTTAGAGTGATCCCGAAAATCGTTCCTATAACGTCATATTTTAAAAAAACAGGAATATCTTCGGATTCTAACTTTGATTTTATTATATCTGCCTCAGTTTTACCGTTAGCAGTATAAATTTCAATCCATTTTTCTTCTTTGTTAAACATAGAATTTCATTCTAACTTTTGATGCCTGTTAAATCAGACTTCTCTCCCTGGAATACAATTAAATAATAAACGAGAAAATAATATTTTACAAATTTAACTTTCTCAGTTTAAGATGTTGTTTTTTGGTCTAAAAAATATAATAGTTTTTTTATTCTTTAATCAGTAGGCTCAAACTTTCTTAACATGCTCCCAGCCATTACTAAAGCTATAGCAACAAGTATAACCTGAATAAGAATACAGATACTTGCAATTAGATTACTTTTCACAGCGAAGAAAATAAAGGTAAGAATAAAGAATAAAACCGTAAGGAGGAAGAGATTACCAATTGTTTTTGAGATGCCATCAAACCTTTTGAACGCAAAACCAAATAGAAGATAAAATACAGCTGTTAGAAAAAGACCTGGAAACATTATAAATTCATCCAGTAGATAGAAAATCCCAACAGATGTTTTTACAGCTTCGGGTGCTATCATCTGCTCCTGTCCCCACGCAATTCTTCCAATTCCTGATTCAATAAACATTTCAAGAAAGAATAAGAGGAATCCTAAGACTCCAAATGTAAACCCGACAACTGATAATCCCTTGGCTTTCTGATAAAGAAATAACATTATTCCAACAATTCCAGGAAAGAGAAAAATTAAACTAAGAGCATTTATGTTCGCTGCTGCCTGAACAAAAGGAGCCTTAAAGACTTTAATAACATCATCTACATTCTGCGGCATGGGCATTTTAATTGATTGCACACCGATCAAATAACAGATATAACCTACCA
Source organism: Acidobacteriota bacterium (assembly GCA_040756905.1). NCBI lineage: Bacteria > Pseudomonadati > Acidobacteriota > Acidobacteriota bacterium. The sequence continues at coordinate 31,268 of JBFLYD010000052.1, read as the reverse complement.
CACTTAGAATACCTGCAAGGATTGCACAAAAACCTGTTACCATGTAAAGACCCTTTTTATCCAAAACGCACCTCCTTCATTAATTTGATGGGAAAATATCAAAAAGAAAATAAAAAGTCAAATAAAAATAAAATTCAATTTATATAATTCGTCTGTATTAGAAAAAGATGGAAAATTGAAATAATTTTTGATAAAGTTTTTAGCAAATGTTTGATGAAGAAAACTTTATTGAGAAGGAGGCAATATGCCAGTATATTCATACTCAAAATTGGATTTATTTGAAAAGTGTCCTCATCAGTTTAAGTTGAGGTATATAGATAAAATTGAAAGAAGGATAGAACCTGTTGAAATTTTGTTGGGAAGAACATTCCATAAAACGATGGAATTTCTTTACAAGAATTTGAAAATAAAAATTTTCACGCTTGATGAGTTAATAAATTACTTTAGAGGACAATGGAAATCTAATTTTCATGAGGAAATATTTGTTATAAAAAAAGAATGGTCCGTTGAAGATTATAAAAAAATCGGTGAAAGATGCATCGAAGATTATTATAGAAGATATTATCCGTTTGATTCCTCAAGAGTATTAAGCCTCGAAAGATCAATAGAAATCCCCCTTGATGATAGAGGAATGTATAAAATTTTTGGAGTAATAGATAGAATATCTCAATCAGAAGATGGAATTTATGAAATCCATGATTATAAAACTTCAACAACTTTACCTACCCAAAAAGACCTCGATAAGGATAAGCAGCTCGGTCTCTACCAGATTGGAGTCCAAAAAATGTGGAGAGATGCGCAGAGAATAAAGTTGATCTGGCACTTTGTATACTTTGATAAAGAATTTTCATCGGAAAGAGGTGAAGATCAATTAAAAGATCTAATAAGAAATACGATTGCTCTGATTAAAAAAGTAGAAAGGGAAGTAAGGTTTGAACCTCATGAATCTGAGCTATGTGAATGGTGTGTTTACCAGGATCTCTGTCCGAGAAGAAAGCATTTTTTTATCGTAGAGAATTTAACAGAAGATGAATATCTGGAAGATGATGGGGTGAAGCTTGTTAATCAATATGTAAAATTAAAAGAAGAAATAGATGATTTAAAAATACAGACGGAAAAAATTGAAAATGAAATGGAAAGGCTGAAAGACCTTATCCTCAAATATGCAGAAAAAGAAGGATTAGATGTTGTTAGAGGAGATCAATTTAAAGCTACCATATCAAAAAGAGTAAATGTTTCTTATGATTTTAAAAATGAAAAAGAAAGGGAAGAGCTTGAGACTCTAATAAGAGAAGCGAATAAATGGAATGAAGTTTGTAAATTGAGCTTTCCTGAGATGAGAAGAATAGTTACTGAAGAAGTCTGGGGGCCAGAGCTAACAGAAAAGATAAAAAAATATTTTAAAATTGAGAAGTTAAAATCTATAAATCTTTCGAGATTAAAAGAAGATTGATGGAGGAGATAAGATGTTAAACAAAGAAGAGCGACTTTCAGAGGAATTGCCGAGAAAACTTGGATTGTTTGATGGAACTTTGATTGTTATAGGAACAATTATCGGTTCAGGGATTTTTCTTGTACCTGCGCAGATAGCGGGCAAAGTGCATTCTGTAGTATTGATTTTCCTTGTATGGATTGCAGCCGGGATTTTAAGTTTTTTTGGTGCTCTTTCTTATTCAGAACTTGGTGCAGCCTTTCCAAAGGCAGGTGGATTGTATGTTTTTATTCGTGAGGCATTCGGGCATTTGGCAGGCTTTCTTTTTGGATGGGCTCTTTTTTTAGTGATAAATACTGGGTCGATTGCAACTCTCGCATATGCCTTTTCTATATATTTTGGTTATCTATTTCCTCTATCTCATTTCTGGATAAGAATAATTTCAATAATTGCAATACTTTTATTAACAGCAATAAATTGTTTGGGTGTCAGGTTTGGAGCATTTGTTCAGAACCTTTTTGGATTTCTAAAGACTTTTGCAATATTTTTTATTGTCTTTAGTGCTTTTTTTATAGGAAAGGGTAGTTTTTCAAATTTTTTAAGCTCTTCTGGCTTTATCTCAAGAAATATTTTAAGTGATTTTGGAATCGCAATGATAGCAGCATTATGGGCATATGAAGGCTGGCACCTGGTAACTTTTTCTGCAGGAGAGATAAAAAATCCAAGAAAAAATTTACCTTTTAGCTTGCTTTTAGGAACACTATTCGTTATTGCGGTTTATCTAATAGCAAACATGGCATATTTATACATCCTCCCCGTTGATAGGATTATTCACTCAGAAAAAGTCGCTTCTGTTGTGATGGAAGAAATTATAGGTCCAGGAGCCGGCATCCTTATCTCAGTGGCAATCCTGATTTCAATCTATGGAGCTACAAATGGATTGATTTTAACAGGCCCAAGGGTCTATTATGCAATGGCAAAAGACAGGCTTTTTTTCAAAAAGGCTGAGTTTATACATCCAAAATTCAGAACTCCTGTTTATTCAATAATTTTACAGGGAATCTGGGCATCTTTTTTAATATTGATTGTTGGAGGATTCACCGAGCTTTTTACCTACACTCTTTTTATAGGCTGGATATTCTATGGAATGGGTGCTTTAGCAGTGATAGCATTAAGGAAAAAAATGCCTGATTTACAAAGACCTTACAGGACATTTGGATACCCAGTGGTGCCTTTGTTATTTATTTCAGGAGCTTTATTTCTTGTTATTAATACTCTTATAAGAGAGCCGCGAAACTCTCTTTTAGGAATATTTTTTGTATTATCCGGTTTTCCTGTTTATTATATTTGGAAAATTAAAAAGCGAAAGAATATATAATTTATGCATAATTCAAAAAACATTATCTTCTATTGGTTTTAATTTCACTCATACTTTAAAATAAGTGAGGGGATCATGCCCGCTCAGCATTCGTGACGGTTTTCAGGAACCTTCGGTTTCTTGGCCACCCTTACTGCCCATTAAAGTTAAATTAAATTCTTCTTCTACAAAACTTTACTTGCTTATTAAAAAAGGCGTATATTTGACAATAGAGCTTTTAAGAGTTAGATTTATAAATTAAAAAATAGAAACATTAATATTTGGAAAGAGAGGGAAAATTGAAAGAAAAAATTTTTTTCATCAGAATTTGTTGGTTTATTATATGTATTGTTTCTTTTTTAATTTTTTCAAATGGATTAAATTCTGAAGTTATGCCACCTCCTGAAAAGATACTTGGATTCAAAGTTGGGGCTGATTATCATCTGGCGACCTACGAGCAGGCAATTGAATATTTTAAAATTTTAGCTCAATCCACAGATAAGATGAAACTTTTTGATGTTGGAAAAACATCGATGGGGAAAGTTATGACTTATGCAACAATCTCTTCCTCGGAGAATATAAAAAAACTTGATCACTACAAAGAGATTTCAAAGAGACTTGCCCTTGTAAAAGGAGTTACTGAAGAAGAGGTAAAAAAACTAATCAAAGAGGGAAAATCCATAGTTTATATAGATGGTGGACTGCATGCTACTGAATGTGCTCCCGCTCAGCATTTGATTCAATTAGCTTATGATCTGGTCAGCTCAAATTCCCAGAAAGTAAAAAATATACTTGACAATGTCATAATAATTTTAGTTTTTGCAAATCCAGATGGAATGGATTTGTTAGCTGAATGGTATAACAAAAATCTCGGCACTCCATATGAAGTAAGTCCGATGCCCTGGCTTTATCACAAATACGTTGGCCACGACAATAATCGTGACTCCTTTATGGTCAATCAGGTTGAAACCCAGCATCTTACAAAAATTGCTCATAAGGAATGGTTTCCAAATATCCTTTACAATCACCATCAGACAGCTCCATTTCCAGCAAGAATATGGATACCACCAAATTCCGAACCCACAAATCCAAACGTTCATCCGTTAGTAGTTCGCTGGCAGAATTTAATTGGCTCTGCTATGGGAGCTGCTTTTGACCAGGAAGAAAAAGAGGGAGCAATTTCAAGAATTGTATTCGATACCTGGTACCCTGGCTATGTAACTCAGGTTGTTGATTCTCATAATATCATTTCAATTCTTACTGAAACAGCTCTTTACAGATATGCAACTCCATACTTTTATACAATCAGGGATTTCCCAGAGGAATATCAGGAATTAACAATCTCAGCTTTTTATCCGAGCCCATGGAAAGGAGGATGGTGGAGATTGAAGGATGCAGTAGATTATTGTCTTACTGCATCAATTGCAGTGCTTGATGTGGCTGCTAAACACAAAGAAGAACTTCTTTTTGATAAATACAAAATGGGTAAAGATGTGATAGAAAGGTTTAGAAAAGAGCCTCCAGTTGCATGGATTATCCCTGCTGATCAAAGAGACCCTGATGCTGCGGCTCTTCTGATTGAAAAAATGATGCTCCTTGGAGTCGAAGTTAACAGAGCAACTTCAAAATTTACAGCAGATGGAGTTACATATCCAGAAGGTTCATATGTTATAAAAATGGATCAACCCTTTGCTCTGTTTGTTAAAAATATATTTGAAATTCAAAAATATCCTGATTTAAGAAAATACCCTGATCTATGGCAGGGAATCGTTGACCCTGTAAAATTTGAAGGAGCACCCCTTCGTTCTTATGATGTGACTGGATGGACTCTTCCTCTTCAGATGGGAGTTAAAGCTGTAGCTGTAAATTCTCCTTTCAATGTTGATCTTCTCCCTCTGAAAGAAGCCATTTATCCAGAAGGAGAGATCACTGGAAACCCCTCTTATGCGTATATTTTAAGCCATGAAATAAACAATTCATTCATAGCGGTAAACCGAGTGCTTAAAGATGGAGGAGATGTGTTATGGGCAAAAGGGAGCTTTAAATCAAATGGAAAAGAATACCCGATAGGCACAATGATAATTCCTTCAGCTAAAATCTCAAAGTCAAAGATGGAAAAAATTGCAAAAAACCTTCATCTTAAAACTTACGGAGCTAAGGATACAATAAAGGTGGATACTATCAAATTGAAACCTGTTAGAATTGCCCTTTATAAATCCTGGGTTGCAAACATAGATGAAGGATGGACAAGGTGGATTTTTGAGCAATTCGAATTTCCTTTTAAAAACATCCATGATGCAGAGATAAGAGCTGGAAATCTGAAAGATAGATATGATGTTCTAATCATTCCTTCTCAATCACCAAAAGCAATTGTTGAAGGACATAGGTTAGGAACGATTCCTCCTGAATATGTTGGCGGAATTGGAGATTCAGGTTCTGAGAATATAAAAAGGTTTATTGAAGAGGGAGGAGCATTAATAACAATTAATAATGCCTGTGACTTTGCCATAGAGAGAATCGGCATTCCAGTTATGAATTCATTAAAGGATGTAAAACCTGAAGAGTTTACATGCTCTGGAGCCTTATTGAGAATTGAGTTTGATAACACCCATCCTGTGTGCTATGGAATGCCAAAACAGGCATCTGGCTTTTTCTCGTACAGCCCGGCTTTTACATCTTTACCAACGTTTGAAAAAAAGGAAGCAGCAAAGATCATTGCAAAATATCCTGAGGAAAATCCCCTCATGAGTGGATACATCCATGGAGAAAAAGCTTTATTCAATAAAGGAGCGATAGCAGAGGCTACTCTTGGAAATGGGAAGGTTATTCTTCTCGGTTTTGGAATTCAGCACAGAGCTCAACCTCATAATACTTTCAAGTTACTCTTCAACTCAATTTATTATGATCCTGTATCTGATTGAAAGATATGAAATAATTTCCAGAAACATTATATTTTCATCAGTTGGAGTGTGATAGCCAATCACATCGGGGAAGAAGACAGAGGATGAGAGCGGCCATACTCAAAAAACAAAAGCCCATAGAGGAAAATCCTTTAGAGATTGTAGAAATTTCAGAACCAGTTCCTGAAAATAGGGAAATTCGGGTGAAAATTTCCTATTGTGGTATCTGTCATACTGACCTTCATATAGTTAAAGGAGACCTTCCTTTGAAAAAAATACCTGTTATTCCAGGACATCAAATAATAGGAATTGTGGATAAAATGGGAAATGGGGTTAAAAAATTTAAAGAAGGAGATAGGGTTGGAATTCCATGGTTAAACTCAACCTGCGGGAGATGTTATTACTGTAAAAATGGGATGGAAAATTTGTGCGATGGTGCAAAGTTTACAGGATATCATGTGGATGGAGGGTACTCTGAATATACAGTTGTTTCAGAAGATTTTGCATATAAAGTTCCAGAGGAGTTTGTCGATATAAAAACTGCTCCTCTTTTTTGTGCTGGAGTTATAGGATTTCGGGCTTTGAGATTGAGTAATGTAAGAGAAGGAAGCATTTTAGGTCTATTCGGATTTGGAGCATCAGCACACATAGTAATTCAGGTAGCAAAATATCTAAATTGCAGGGTATTTGTTTTTTCAAGAAGCGAAAAGCACAGGAAGATGGCAGAAAAGTTAGGTGCTGAATGGACAGGAACAATAAATGATAAACCTCCTGACTCCATCGAAAGCGGAATAATTTTTGCACCAGCTGGAGATATTGTAATCGAAGCTTTGAAAATACTCAAAAAAGGAGGAACATTAGCTCTTGCTGGTATATACATGAGTCCAATTCCTGGAATAGAGTATAAGTTAATCTATAATGAAAGAAGTATTAAGAGTGTTGCGAACAGTACGAGACAAGATGTTATTGATTTTCTTGAGATTGCAAGAAAAGTTCCGGTTCATCCAGAGGTTCAAGTATTCCCTTTAGAGCAGGCAAACCATGCTCTTACTCTCCTGAAACACGGAAAAATAAACGGCGCCGGAGTCCTTCAAATTTAGGGACAGAAAACTAATGAAAAGGAGCAAAATGTCATGCTGAACCATGTCCTGAATTTATTTCAGGATCATTTCAGCATCTAATAAAAACAATGTGTTACAAGACCCTGAAACGATACTGAAACAAGTTCAGCACATAGTTCAGGGTGACAAAGAGGAACTTTTTCAGAGATTTCTTTGAATAAAGTTGACATGAAAAAATATTAATTATAATTTTATTTTATTGTGACAAAAAGAACATCGACTAAATTATCTTTAAAATTATTTAATTGCTTCATTTTTTTCATTCTGACAATCTTCCTTGGTTTTTTGCTTACAGGCATTACTGGATGCATGAAAGAATCACAGACAAAGAAACTGCAGATCGCTGTTATACCAAAAGGGACAACTCACGAATTCTGGAAATCTGTTCATGCTGGAGCTTTAAAAGCTGCGAGAGAACTTGATGTTGAAATTTTCTGGAAAGGACCTCAAAAGGAAGATGATAGAGAACAACAGATTACTGTCATAGAGGACTTTATTAGCCGTGGTATTGATGGAATTGTACTTGCCCCCCTGGATGACCGCGCATTGATGATGCCTGTTCGAGAAGCAAAAAAGGCAAAGATTCCCGTGGTTATAATAGACTCTGCTCTTCAGGGAGAGGATTTTGTGAGTTTTATAGCCACTGACAATTATAAAGGAGGAGTAATTGCAGCAAGAAGACTCGGAGAGATTCTAAATGGAAAGGGAAAGATATTTCTGATACGTTATCAGGAAGGTTCAGCAAGCACAAATGAAAGAGAAAAGGGTTTCCTCGATACAATGAATAAAGAGTTTTCCAAAATTGAATTTCTCTCAAAGGATCAATATGGAGGTTCTACCACTGAGACTTCTTATAGATTACTTGAAAATATATTAAATCGGTATCCTGAAGTTGAGGGGATTTTCTGTCCGAATGAATCGACTACTTTTGGAGCCCTGCGAGCTCTTCAAGAAGCAAAGTTAGCCGGGAAGATTAAATTTGTTGGATTTGACAGTAGTGAGAAACTCGTCGAGGGTTTAAAACAGGGTCATATTCATGGTCTTGTTCTTCAAAATCCTTTTAAAATGGGATATCTGGGGGTGAAAAGAATTGTATCTTACCTTCGAAATCAAGATATTGAAAAAAGAATCGACACTGGTGTTTATTTAGCGACGAAAAAAAACATGGAACAGCCTGAAATAAAAAACTTATTGCTTCCTGATTTAACATCTTATTTTAAAAAATAGTTTCATGCCTGATCATAATTCATTTATATTGAAAATGGAGAAAATCTCCAAAAGATTTGGTTCCACAGTTGCTTTAAATGAAGTTGATTTTAAACTGAAAAAAGGGGAGATCCATGCTTTAATTGGTGAAAACGGAGCAGGAAAAAGCACATTGATGAAAATTTTAAGTGGAGCTTTAAGACCTGATTCAGGAAAAATATTTTTGGAAGATAAATTATTCAAACTGGAGAATCCGATTGAAGCGAGGAAATATGGAATCTCTATGATTTACCAGGAATTAAACCTTGCTCCTCACTTAAATGCTATAGAAAATATAATGCTCGGGATTGAAGAAAATACTTCAGGGTTTTTAAAACGCACTATTATGAGAAATAAGGTGAAAAGTATCCTTGAAATTTTAAGACATTCAGAAATTTCTCTCGATGTTCCGGTCTATAAGTTAAGTCTCAGCGCTCAACAGATAATTGAAATAGCAAGAGCTCTTGTTCTTAAATCAAAAATTATCGTCATGGATGAACCAACAAGCAGTTTATCTGGTGATGATATGGAGAATCTTTTCAAAATAATAAAAGAGCTAAAAAAAGAAGGGATAAGCATTATTTACATAAGTCATTTTTTAGAGGAAATAAAAAAAGTGGCTGATAGATACACAGTTTTAAGGGATGGAAGAAATGCAGGCAATGGAATTATAGAAAATACCTCTATAGAGGATCTTATAGGAATGATGTTAGGAAGAAAGCTCGATGAGATGTTCCCCAGAATTCAACCTGAAACAGGAGTAAGTGTTCTTGAACTGGATTCTCTCTGTGGAAGGAAATTTCCTGAAAATGTAAACCTTTCTCTTCATAAAGGGGAGATTTTAGGTATCACAGGATTGATTGGAGCCGGACGAACTGAAATGTTAAAGACCATTTATGGTCTTGAGCCTATAAAATCAGGAAAAATTAAAATTCTTGGGATTTCCTTTAGCAAAGTTTATCCTCGAGAAATGCTGTTGAATGGAGTAGGATATCTCAGTGAAAACAGGAAAGAGGAAGGACTGGCTTTATCAAGAACTGTTGCTGATAATATAACTTTGAGCTATTTTAGGCCATACGCAAAATTTGGATGGATAAATTTAAAAAAACAAAGGGAATATGTAAATAGATGGATTGAAAAACTGGAGATAAATGTCACTGGATCTGATCAGAAAACATCGGATCTTTCAGGGGGAAATCAACAAAAAGTTGCAATTGCACGGCTCCTCCATACTGATTCGGACATTCTCCTGCTCGATGAACCTACCCGGGGGATTGATGTAAAATCTAAGGTTCAGATTTATAAAATCATAGGAGAATTGGCTAATAAAGGAAAGGCAATAATTTTTGTGAGTTCATACATTCCAGAACTTCTTGGAATCTGCAATCGGGTTGCAGTAATGCACAGGGGAAAAATAGTTGAGATAAGATTTGCCGATGAATGGGATGAGCACGAAATCATGATTATTGCAAGTATTGGAAAGCCTTATCATCAGACCGTAAATCAATTTTAAACAAAGATGCTCTCTAAAAACAAAACCCCGGAGATAAGATTGCGCAAGCCTCTAATTACCCCTGATAAAATTTCCCGTTTATTAAGTTTTTTGGGTCCTTTTTTAGGGTTGCTCCTGATTATCCTTATTTTTGCGATGATTCCCGAGGTTCAGGATAGATTTTTAAGGTTTTCAAATTTAAAGAGTGTTACAACTCAATCAGTTATTGTAGCTTTATGCGCTCTGGGAATGACGATGATTATAATAAGCGGAGGAATTGATCTATCCGTTGGCTCATCGATTGCTCTTTCAAGCGTTGTAATCGCATATGCAATCAAGTCAGGTTTAAATCCTTTTCTATCAATTCTTTTAGGAATATTAACTGGAGGAATAATCGGATTTGGAAACGGTGTGTTAATAACATCTTTTAAAATAGTTCCTTTTATCGTTACCCTTGGAATGCTTGGAATAGCAAGGGGAATAGCAAAGTGGATTGCAGGGAACCAAAAGATTGATGCTCCGTTGACTTGGATAAACCAATTAATGACAAAATATCCAGATCCCTCATGGCTTTTGCTCTCGCCTGGGATCTGGATAACCCTGATCCTTGCTATATTTATTGCTTTAGTGCTTAAACATTCAGTTTTTGGAAGACATACATTTGCGATTGGTTCGAATGAAATAACAGCTCGCTTATGCGGGATCAGAGTTAATAAGGTAAAGATACTGATATATACATTTTCAGGGTTTTTAACAGGATTGGCTGGAGTTATGGAATTTTCAAGACTTACAGTGGGAGACCCCACAGTTGCCATCGGAATCGAGCTGGATGTGATAGCTGCAGTTGTAATCGGCGGTGGAAGTCTCAGGGGAGGTGAGGGTAGTGTTCTCGGTTCAATGATTGGAGTTTTTATAATGGCTTTTCTGAGAAATGGCTCCACAATGGTTGGCTGGCCAAATTATATCCAGGAAATAATTATCGGTTCAATAATTGTTATTGCAGTAACGATAGACCAATTGAGATATAGAAAGGAGTTATAATCATGAAAAGATATTTTAAAACTAATACAAACGCATTTAATTCTGATGCATTCCTGTCCCCTCACCCCTCCCTCTCCCCTGAGGGGAGAGGATTGAAGCCTGCCCCGTACTTGATACGGGGGTGAGGGGGAAAACGAGTAAGATGTAACAAATATTAGGGCGTTCGTATTATGTTTCATATAGAATGAAATTGATAAAAATTATAAATTCAAGAGCACCGATAAGGATAAATGATATAGGAGGGTGGACTGATACATGGTTTGCAGAACACGGAAAAGTACTGAACATTGCTGTATCTCCAGGAGTTGAAGTTCAGATAAAAGTCTTTCTAAACGAGCAAAAAACTAAAGAAAGGGTTATTATACATCAAGAAAATTTTCATGAGACTTTTTTGTTAAATCCTGATGAGATTACTTATTCAAAAAATCCGATGCTCGAAGCTGCATTTGATATAGTAAAAATTCCAGATTATTTATTCCTTGAAATAAATATTTTTTCAAGCGTTCCTGCAGGTTCTTCAACAGGAACTTCTGCAGCTGTTTCAGTTTCCCTTTTAGGAGCTCTAAATTATTTAACAGAGAAAAAATTATCTCCCTATAAAGTTGCTTATTTAGCCCATTATCTTGAGACAGAAAAACTCAAACTTCAAAGTGGGATTCAGGATCAGATTTGTTCGGCACTTGGAGGGATATGTTATATAGACATGTATAAATACCCTCATGCTAATGTTTCAAATCTCACTTTATCTGATTCAATAAGATTAGAACTGGAAAATCGGCTTTCTCTTATATTCCTTGGAGAAGCCCATAAATCCTCTGAAATGCATAAAAAAGTGATTGAAAATCTAAAAGATCTTGGTCCGGATAACCCCTTGATGGAAAAACTGAGAAGATTTGTAGATAGAGGAAGAGATTTCTTATGTAAGGGTGATTTTGTTTCATTTGGTAAAGTAATGATAGAAAACACAGAAGTCCAGAGAGAGCTCCACTCTGATTTAATTTCAAAAAAGGCAGAAAGCGTAATTGAAATTGCAAAGGAATATAAAGCTCTGGGATGGAAAGTGAACGGAGCTGGAGGCGATGGAGGTTCATTGACGATATTGTCAGATTTTGATAGGTTAAAAAAAAGAGAAATGATTCAAGAAATTGAGAAATTATCCCCTGAATTTAATCAGATTCCTGTGCTCCTGAGCCCTGAAGGATTAACCATCTGGGAAGTTTTTGATTTTTCTTGAAATGAGAATTTTAAATATGATAGATATGAAAGGAAATTTAGAGGTAAAAATTTAAATTTATTATATATAAAATTTATTATATATAAATAAGAATGAGTCAAAAAATTAAATCAGGCTCTCATGTATGTTTCATTTACAAGAATAAAAAAGAGCAGATGTCTGTAATAATTCCTTTTATAAAAGAAGGTCTCGAAAGAAATGAAAAATGTATATATATCGCTGATGAAAATAGCGTTCAAGACATCATAGATTCATTCAAAAAGAAAGGAACAAACATAAATAGCTCCATAGAAAAAGGACAGTTGATATTCTATACAAAAAAAGAAACTTATTTAAAGGATGGTTTTTTTGATCCAGAGAAGATAATTCCATTTCTTTTAGAAAGTGTAAAAAAGGCATCGGAGGAGAATTATTCAGGTTTAAGAATCGTAGTAGAAATGGCATGGGTTTTAGCAGAATTAGAAGATTTAGAAAAGATAATTGAATATGAGTCAAAACTTAATTTTTATTTTCTTCAATATCCTGTTTCAGCCATCTGTCAATACAATGAATCCAGGTTTTCCCCGAATATTTTAGCTAAAATCCTCTATACTCACCCTCTCCTCATACTTGGAGAAAATACTTATGAAAATTTCTTCTACATTCCTCCAGAGGAATTTATAAGGTTTGAATCAAAAATATCTTTAGAAACTTATCAAAGAATGCTCAATAGGATTAAAGAAAAAGATGAGATAGAATCTCATTATTATACTCTCTTCCAGGGAATTCCTGATTCAATTTTTATATTCGACCCTGAAACTTACAGAATTATTGATGTAAATGATATGGCATTAAAAAAATATGGGTGGGAAAAAGAGGAACTTCTTAATAGGAGTGTTCTTGATATCATACCTCCAGAAGATATTAAGATGGTAAGGGAAATAATCCAGAAAATTAAAACACAGGAAGGTTTTGTTTCAACCTTCGGCATCAGACATCAAAAGAAGGATAGCAGCATAATGTATAGAAATGTAAACGTAAAAAATATCAAGATAAAGATAAAGGATAGAATATACAGATTGGCAATAGTTTCAGACATTGCAGAAAAGATTAAATCTGAAAGAGAAAAAGAAAAAAGCTATGAAAATTTTCAGAAGCTTTATTCAGAACTATTAGAATCTCAAGTTTTGCTCAATGCATTCATAAATAGCTCAGTGGATGGGATAGTAATCGTTGATGAAAATAATATTATTAAAAGATGGAGCAAAGGTGCTGAAAAAATTTTTGGATGGAAAGAAGAGGAAGTAAAGGAAAAGAGGCTTGATTTGATTGTAGGAGGGGATAGAATTGAAGAAGCAAAGAAATTTTCAAATGAAGTATTAAAGCATTCTAAGACAATAGAGGTAGAAACTTTAAGGTATCGGAAAGATGGAGAGCCAGTTTTTGTTCATTTTACTGCTTCTCCTGTTTTAATAGAAAACAAATTCAGGGGTGGAATTGCAATCTATAGAGATATAACCCATAGAAAGAAGGCAGAAGAAGAAGTCAAAATTCTTCAGGAAGATCTCTTCCAGGCAAGAAAGATGGAAGCCCTTGGAACATTGGCTGGTGGAATTGCCCATGATTTTAACAACATCCTTCAAGTAATTTTAGGAAATTTAGAACTTGCGAAAATGGACGTAGATAAAGCTCATCCTGTTTATTCTCGACTGGATAGAATAGAAAAAACATCAGAAAGAGCTTCTGAACTTACACAACAAATTCTCGGGTTTGCAAGGAAGGGAAAATACGAGATAAAAAATATAAATGTTAATGATATTATCTCTGACGTTACAAAAATATTGTTAAGAACCTTTGAAAAAACCATCGAAATCAAAACCAATCTCGATAAAAATTTAGCCTCAATAGAGGGAACCAGCGGGCAAATTCAACAATCAATTTTAAATGTTTGTATGAATGCGAGAGAAGCGATGCCTGAAGGAGGTAAATTATTGATTGCAACTGAAAATGTTTACCTTGATGAAGCATTTACAAAAACTCATGTTGGTTCAAAGCATGGAAATTATGTAATGATATCAATTTCAGATACAGGAATTGGTATGGATAGAGATATTCTTTCCCGGATATTTGAACCTTTTTTTACTACAAAAGAAAATGGTACAGGATTGGGCCTTTCAATGGTCTATGGAATTGTAAAAAATCATGATGGATATATAGATGTGGCAAGTGAAGAGGGAAAGGGAACTACGGTAAAAATTTACTTTCCTGCCCTGTTAAATTCTCCTGAAAAAATTAAAATCTTTAATGAAGAAAAACAAGAAACAATTTCAAGTGGGAGTGGGAGAATACTCGTGGTTGATGATGAAGAGTTAATCAGAGATCTTGCGAGTGATATATTGAAGGTTTTAGGATATGATGTAATACTTGCAAAGGATGGGATGGAAGCGATCAATATATACAAAAATGAGAAGGACAAGATTGATCTTGTATTGCTCGATATCATTATGCCGAAATTATCTGGAAAAGAAACATATCTTGAACTTAAAAAGATAAATCCTGATGTTAAAGTTATAATATCATCCGGTTACAGTAAAGATGGATATGCGCAGGAAATTCTGGATGAAGGAGCCCATGGATTTATTCAAAAGCCTTATCAGATTAATCAATTAGGAGAATTATTAAGAGAAGTCCTTAAATAAAATAAAAATTAAATTATTAGAAGTATAGGACTTTAAAATTATTATAAAGAGGATTAGATGATATCCAGAGGGGTAAAGCCTGGAAGAATACCTTCATTACTTCAATTTATAGTAGGTATTGGAATGATTGCAGTAGCCTGGGTTGCTTTCAAAGATACTTTTTTAAAAGGGCCTTTAGAGGTAAAACTCTTTTTAGGTTTATGGTTTTTCATATCATTTATTCTCGCTGTAATTGGTCTTTATAATTTTATCAGTGAGGAAAGAATAAGTGAATATGATGTAGAGGACAAAGAATCTTACTCTCAAAAAGAGCAATTTAGATGGATAAAATTATGGAAAATCATAGTATTGATATTATTACCCATAACTTTAGTATCAGGAGAATTGCCTGTTAAGCTATGGGTAGAACCTCTTACAATTCCTACATACATAGTTAAAAGCCCTGACCTAAATCCAATGTTCTACTCTGGAAGAGCTTACCAGGGAGCCAAGGGTCCTGTTTACCCTTATCCATTATTGGATAAGCTGACTGATGTCCGTAAGAATAAAACTTACAATGCAATCTATCTGGAAAATAAATATGTAAAGCTCTGTGTTCTTCCTGAAATAGGTGGGAGAATTTTTTCTGCTATAGATAAAACGAACAATTATGACTTCTTCTATCATCAGCATGTGATTAAACCTGCCCTTATAGGAATGCTTGGTGCCTGGATTTCTGGTGGTGTTGAGTGGAATTTTCCCCACCATCACAGAGCCACAACCTTCATGGCAGTTGACTATACATTGAAAGAAAATTCTGATGGCAGTAAGACTATCTGGGTTGGAGAAATAGAGCACTGAGCTTGTGACTTTCCATGGAAAAACCAGTTTTCTCGCTTCAGAAAAGACCTCTTTTGCCTTATAGAAGGGCTTGAATGTACTTTAGGTTTAATGATTGGAAAGGATAAAGCCTTTGGAAAGTTGACAAAATTATCAAAACCATTGAAAATATTAATGTGCGCCCGTAGCTCAATGGATAGAGCGTCGGACTTCGAATCCGCTGGTTGGGGGTTCGAATCCCTCCGGGCGTGCATGAGGTTGGCCCGTTAGCTCAAGTGGTAGAGCAGCTGACTCTTAATCAGCGGGTTGGAGGTTCGAGTCCTCCACGGGTCATTCTTTTTTTAATTAGATTCAACAAAAATAGGACTTGTAACAGCCCTTTTTTCATCAAAGGTAAAAAATTCAACCCTTACATAATAAGAGCCTTTTGGTAATTTTTCTAATTTTAACCTTTGATACCCCCTTTGCTTGTCTAAATTATCAAGAATCGATTCTTTTTCTTCTTCAGATCCTACTTTTCCAAGAAATAATTTTATTTCTTTTATATCTGTATATTGATGCTGAGGGTTTGAATCCCAGAAAATTTCCACTTCAAAGCTTTCTCCTTCGATAGCTTCTCCTAATTCAGCTTTTTTCCCTGTCTTATTAATAACTTCAAGATAGCCAAATGGTCCATCTGAAGCAACAGTTTTACCCTCTCTTAAAGCCTTTAAAATCTCCATTTTGTTATTTACGCTTGCTTTTACATATGTCCTTCCCATCCCGACTCTTAACGAGTGTGAATCGCTATTTCCAATAACTTTAAATTTGTATCCCTTCAGAAGAAAATCCTTGTATAATTCCATTGCTTTTATATTCTGCAACAATCTAAAATCACCTTCATTAAGAACCTCGATACCGATAATAGGATTGCCAAAATAATGAGCTTTTATCCTGTTGGCTTTATGATTCCAGTTTCCTTCCTTTTCTGCTTCAGGATGGGCTATATATAAAAATCCTCCTTTTTTTAATATTTCTTCAATTACCTCATTATCACTTTTAGTTGGATTGTACGAATTGAGTAAAAGGGAACCTGTCTTAATTCTTTTTTCAACTCCATATGTCAGGAGATGCATAGAGTGACATTGAGAAATTGAGGGGAAAATGCTATCGTCATCTTTTGCATGAACTTCCTGCCCAATTATTATCGAAAGCTTATCTGAACTATTTTCTTTGCTGAATTTTTTTAATTTTAACCACTCTTTTTTACTTATGTCATAGCTATGGTCAGTTAAGATTACATAATCCAGTTCAAACCACTCGTTTGAATGTTTAAATATTTCAAGGGGAGGACCATATTCGCTTGAATTTGAAGTAACTTCTGAATGAAGGTGAAGGTCTCCTACAAGCCATCCTGGAAGCTTTGGCAATGGCTTATCCGATAAATATGTTGAAACAAAATCTAAATCTCTTTCATCCTTAGGAGAGTTAGCAAATTCTCCGTCATACATAACTTTAAGAAAAATCTCTTTTCCTTCCCTTCTTTTAAACAATTTTCTATCAACGTAAAATATTTTGTACCATTCTCCCGTATGATTCCCTGAATATTCCTCATATAAATTACCTTTCTCATCAAAAAATTCAATCTGTTTCAAAGCTTTAGTTTCAGGAAAGTATTGAAATATTTTTATTGAATGGATTGAATCAGATGTTCTTGGAAGGAGATAGATAAATTTTCCACCTCTTCTTAAAAGGCAAAGGACTGGCATTTTATCTTGATTGGGAGGGATTCTCCAAGGAGAATCAAAAATTTTATCGGGCTTTCCATAGCTCCAGTCAGGTTTTTCTTCTTTATAACTATTAACCGTTACAGTAATTATAAAAAACAAAAAGAGTAAAAATGAAACTTTCTTCACTTCAAGCTCCTTATTTTACCCGCTTCCAAATATAAAAAAATAATGATAACTGAATTAATAAATTAAGAAAATATTCCCATCTTAAAATAAATGTCCAAAGTTGAAATATATCCTGGTGCCTTCCGGACTTAACCCCATATCAAACCTTACAACAAAATTTTGAAGATAATATCTCAAGCCTGCACCTAAATTGTATTTCCATTTGTTCCAGTTAATTTCTCTTAAATTTGGACTTAAATTCCCTGCATCCAACAAAATGTTTCCTCCGATTTTTTTCCATATCGGAAATCTGTATTCTATATTCGAAAGAATTCTTTTCTTATCAGCAAATCTATTTAAAATAAAGCCTCTCATAGTTGAGCCGCCACCAAGAGTTCCATATTCAAAAATAGGGATCTTTGAGCCGTTGATTGTTTGGAATAATAACCGAAAAGCAAACACACCTTTTCTCTTAAAAATTGATGTATATTTTCTAAAATCTAAAGTAATTTTATTAAAGCTAAAATTCTTGTTTCCAAATGATTTATTGGATAGGTCAAAAATGAGAGCAAGTCTTAATCCTTCAAGTGGATGAATCTGGCTATCAGATGTATCGTATCGTATATTAAAGGAGATAAATGGAGAAGATCGAGAGCCAACTTCTTTCAAAATATCTGTCAATCCCCTGTTATCTTTTTCAATGTTAAGATAGCTTATATTTTTTAAATTGTAGCTTATCTCAGCAAAAAAGTTCTCTGTAAAACCTCTTCCTAAAGTGAATTGAACAGTTGTCCATTCTTTTGTAAAAATTATATGGTCTGCTTTTTTTGAATCGATTCCCAACCCAAAAAAATTGTCCTTTAAGATTCTGTCATATTCGATCTTCAGGTCAAATGAGAGAGGGTAGGCTTTTCTCTGTCTGATTTCAAAATCAGGAATTGAGAAAGTAAAAACATACCAATGTTCACCTTTAGTCGAGTTAAACAAAATTAAATCAAAGGATTCGTCTTTTTTGAAGATATTTTTTATTATCCCTTTCCCTCCATACCCAAACCCAATATCAGAATCATACATTAAAATCGGAAAAGCGCTCCATGTGATTTTTTTTGTATTTTTCAATATTTCTTGAGGCAACAAAAATGAAATTGAATGAGAAAATAAGATAATTAAAAAAATAAGAAAATATTTCTTATTAATTTCCATTTTATTTTTGTTTCCCATCTTCTAACCGGATTATCCTGTCGGCAAACTCGACAATTCGAAGGTCGTGACTTGCGACGATTACGCACTTGTTTTGCTCTTTCGCATATGCATGGATAAGCCGGATGATTTCAAAACCTTGTTTTGATTCCAGGCTGCCAGTTGGTTCATCAGCAAGGATAAGGTCAGCACCATTTGCAACCGCGCGAGCTATTGCAACTCGCTGCTTTTCTCCCTGACTTAATGAAGGAGGAAATTTCCAGGCAAGATGTTCTACATGAAATTGCTGTAGAAGTTGCATTGCTTGCCAATGAGCTTCTCTCTTTGGCCTACCGGTAAAACGAAGAACTACTTCTACATTTTCCAGGGCTGTTAGGGAATCGATCAGCAGAAAAGTTTGAAAGATAAAGCCAATTCTTAAAGCTCGAAGTTTTTGTAATTCTCTGGGGGAGCATGATTCAATATTCCTGCCGAAGAGCGATATAATGCCAGAAGTTGGTTTTAGCAGTCCTGCAATTAATGTCAATAAAGTTGTCTTTCCACTTCCACTGGGGCCTAAGAATAACAACAATTCGCCTGAGGAAGCACGAAGGGAAATCTGATGCACTGCTACGGTCTTGTGTTCATTACTACCAAATATTTTCGTGACATTAACTAATTGAACAACACACGATGTCTTTTCTAATCCTTTCATTTGAATGCCTCCAGCAGATAAATATGCCTTAACTTTTGAATTGATATTAATGAGCTTATAAGACTCATCACTACAGCAACAATTACAACAACTATAATTTGCTCAACCGAAGACTTCGTGCTAACCTCTGGGGAAATTTTTTCGATCACATAAACCAATGGAAAAAAGACAATAAGAGCAACGATACTTGCCGCAAATGATATTAGTAAAGCCTGATCGATTATCAGCCGCCATAGAAATCCTTTTGGCGAACCAAGTGTTTTTAATACAGCAAAATCTTTTCTTCTTTCAAGAATGTTGACAGAGAGAAGCAGACTCAAAATGACGGTCAGGACTACAGCCCCAATTGCAGCCACTGTGTAAAGGAGAGGGAGAAAACCTGATTCCATCTCATTAATGTTATTCTCCAAAAATATCTCATGGTAATAAACTTCAACCTCAGGTAATTCTTTGCGAATCTTCTCGGCAATTTCTGCAAGAGTGCTTCTATCTTTAACCTTAACTAAGTAGCAGCTCACAATACCTGGAAATCCAATAAGTCTCTGAGCAAAGCGAAGCGTTACAAAAGCATACTGGATAACAAAGGCATTAGTTCCTCCGCTGATACCAACTACTTTTAATGAATTATTCTGTATTTCAACTCGATCACCCACTTTAAACTTAAATTTTGCGGCAAATGATTTATCAAGAACAATCTCATCATCTCTGAGAACAGTATGGCCAGCAACAAGATTAGGTGGACCTCCAATGCCTTCCTCTGGCTCAAATCCAGTCAAAAATACTGTTCGAACCTTATCATCTTTCTTGATTGTGGATAAAAGGAGAAGAACCGGAGAAACAGATTTAACACCCGAAATCTGTCGGATTCTCTCTCCTTGGAAAGTTGAAAGTATAGATGAGCCACGAAGGATATTAGTTGCGTTGCGCTGAAGGACCCATAAGTCAGTTTTATTCTGCTTTATATATTCTACTGAGCCATCAGCAACTCCCTTATAGACAGACAAAAGAAAAAACATAAGCACTACACAGAGGGCAACACCACCGATTGTGAGTGCAAGTCGCAATGGCTGATTTCTCAGGGTTCTAATAGCATATACTTCCATAGAAGCTCCTTTATTTAAACATTAGAACTTCAGTGAGAAGCTTTCCACGAATCCGTTTAAAGATTTCTTCAAGGCTTGGCCCTGTTATGGTCAATCCGTGATTTTTAAGACCAACAGCGGTCTGCAATGGATTGTCCGTTTTGCGAAGCAGGTTCACAACTTCTTCGGCAAGCTCCTGTGTTCCACATGGATAATTCTGTCGGGTACAGAGAACTCCATCCATCCATGCATGCACATGGACAATTGCGCCAACTTCAGGAAATGTTCGATAGATGAGCTCATGCTCAACAGCATCAACTGATACCCTTGCTTTTGGGTCGAAGTCAGGTGGAACGCTTACCAATGCTTTGCCCTGCTCATAATCAAAGCCTTTTACTAACAACACATCTTTGCCTATTTTTGAAATTTTAGCTTTATTTATTCCTCGGGCGGTCATCCAGAAAGTCGCCTTGCCAAGTTCTGGAATATGTTCACGGGCGCTGAGATTTCCATAGCTTATACCTTTTAATTCAAAGAGATTGTAAACATGTTGAATGTTTTCTTCCGATAGAACTTCTCTGAGGGGAAATGGTGCGGGAAGCACACCGAGACTATCAAGCTCTTTTCCGTATTCTTTGATTTTTTCAACAATTGGAGAAGTTTTCCAGTAGCGAGGGGGTAAGTCTGTGAAGAACTGGTTCCCCATTGCAAAGTGCGCTCCTGCAATTGGAATAATGCAACGATAAACTTCTTCTGGATCGAAAGGAAAATGATAGAATCCTGCCTCTGGTGTGGTGAAATAAATTTCGCATGGACTGTTTCCTTCAGAAGAAAGAGAATTTTTATTGGGTGTAACACATATTAAAATGTTGGAGAGGGTCCGGACGAGAGTTGTATAACAGACGGAGCGTAAATCCTTACCTTCGCTTTCAGTTGCAACAATCGAAAAGACAAGAATTGATTGGGAATGTCTACGAAAAAATTGCGGAGATTCTATTTGGGTCAGGTTCAGAACAAACTGAATACCATTCTCCGAAGTAGAAATTTCATGGCCATGCTGAAGACACTTTTGTATAATCTCCTCAGCGATTTTATCTCGAAGTGGATTTATGCCATTTTTAATGATTGCAAATTTCATTTTTTTCCTCCCTTCCATTAATTGAATTATTAAATATATCCCTACAAACCATATCCTCAAATGTTTCTGCCCTCCTAATCAAGCGGTGAGTAGAGAGGTTGATGGAGATAATTGCTGGATGAGCAAAACCAAAGGATGATTCCAGGGCTGTGAAATAGGCTCCGCTATCCATGATTGCGATAACTTCTCCAGGATGAACCTGAGGCATAAGTTTATTTCGATATACAACATCAGAAGCAAAGCAGACTGGACCTGCAATAGTTACCTTTTCTATTCGAGGTCGTGTAACATCGTTGCATAAAAAGACCTCATGATATTCATAGAAAGTAGGCATGGTTACCGTTCCTAAACCACCATCAGTGATGAGCCACTTTCGAATTTTAGGACGTTCTTTTACTCGGTGAACAGTGAGTAGTAAAAACTGGTTAGGACTTGCAATACATCTTCCTGGTTCATACAAGATTTCTGGCAATTTGTCTGGGGGAAAATATTTTAAGATAGCATTAGATATTTCTCTTGCAAAATCTTCGAAGGTAGCATTATTGCTTTTATCAACACCAGAGGGTAAGCGCTCTAATCCTTGATAAACCAGAAGCTCACGGTTTGTTAGTTCTCGCGTTGTCATTGAGGCAAATCCTCCGCCAATATCCAAAATTTTGACCATCAGCCCTGAAGAATAAGCACAATCAAGAAGTAAACTTAGACATTTAAGTGCTTTTGAATACTCTCTTGGGTCTCTTATCCCAGTACCAATATGAAAGTGGAATCCATGAAAATGAATTCGTTTCATTTCTTTTAATAAATTTAAGCAAGTAGTGACCTCTCCGCCTTTAAGATCGAGCCCGAAAGCACAGCCTTTTCGGCTTCCTGTTGCGGAGCCTTGATTCATACCTTTAGGAATGTAATCAGGATTGATTCTAAGCAAGATGTTTGCGTTTTTTTCTTCTGATATACATATTTGATTTAGTGCTTGAAGTTCGTCGAGGGAATCGATAATGATGAAGCGGACACGCCTATTAAGACATTGGCGCAGAAAGGAATCAGTTTTGCATGGTCCATTAACAACAATCTCCTCCCCTTCATAACCTATGTGGAAAGCCAAATTCAATTCAAATTCGCTCATAACTTCAGCTTTTAGTCCGGCGCGACGAATCGTTTGTATAACTACTGGTACAGAATTACACTTGAATGCATAATGGACTGATGTTTTCCCCGGGTACATGGAACTGGCACTTTCCCGAAACTTCTTTGCAGTTTCTTCCAAGCGGTGTTCATTTACTACATGGAGAGGAGTGCCATATTCTTTGGCAAGGGTAACAGTATTATAATCCCCAACCATTAGCTCACCCCTGGGGCTCATTTGGAGCCCCCAATCTTGAGGATTAAAAACTTTTGTCATTCCTTTCTCCTTTTAAAATTATTTATCCGTCCAGATATTTTTCATAGATAACAAACTGTTTATCAGGTTTTAACCCAAGACGATCAGTTGCTTTTACTGCAGGAATATTTTCTTCCGATAACCAGGTTGTTTCTAAGACATTATAATTCAGAATAATCTGACAGAATGCATTGAAAATTAGCTGGAAAACAGGCGTATGCTGATATTCCTTTTTAATACCCACAGAATAAATGATAAGCTTTCTGATTTTCCTTCTCTCATACAAAAACCTGATGTATTTAATAGGTCCTACCTTTCCATTCATTTTTTTAAGCAATGGATTAATATCCAGAACACAGATAAGCACTCCTGCAGGAGAACCATTATGCTCCACAATCTTGATTAGCTCTGGATAGGTTATCAAACTCAGAAATTTTGAAGAAAATAGATACTCTTCCCTGGACAAAGGCAGAAAATGCCAGTTAGATGAGAAGGCATTGTTGTTTACCTCACGGATGATTTCAAGTTCTGCTCTGATGTTTTTCATTGAAAAAGAGCGGACAGTGTAGCCATCTACCTCAAGAGCTGTTTGGATTCCATAATGATCGAGAATATATTCCCTGATGTTCTCATTCTTCCAGGAGTGAAATCGGGATGAAACATGAAAACCTGTTGCTTCAAGTAAGTCTGTATAATATTCAGGATTGTATGGTTGGAAAAAAGTTGGTGGAGTCCCAAATTTATTTACTTGCAGCCCTAACTCTGAGTAGTGATTTGGGTTAAATGGCCCTTCGAGCAACGCACTCCCTTGACTCTTACAATAGCTTTCTGCTTCATCAAATAGGTAGCGAACAGCATCGGGATCATTTATAGATTCAAAGAAGCCAAAGAAAACTGCATTAACTCCAAATTTTTCATGGTGGAGCCTGTTAATAATGATGGCAGTGCGAGAAACAGCAGTATTATTTTTATAACAGACAAAAAATTTTATTTGTGCGTTGTTGAAGTATGGATTGATCTTTTCGTTAATAATGCGTCTCACTTCTGAAGTAATTGGAGGAACCCAGTTAGGATCATGACGATAAATGACAAACGGCAGCATGAGAAAATCCTTCATCTGTCGAGAATTGGATACGGGCATAACTTTATATGTCATTTGCTTCTCCTTTATGAATTTCTTCAACAACGTAGTTGTTATAAATGAATGAAAGGTCTTGCTCATGAAGAAATTTTACTAAAGGTTTTAGAGAATGGATTTTCTCGTCAAGAGAAACAGGATGTTCACGGAACACAAGCAAATTTCGATAAGTTATAACAGCTCTATCCTTTGCTACTCGAATCGTCTCTTTAAGTAAGTTTTCATAGGCTTTGGTTGAAATCCACTCAAAAATGTTTGAGAAGTTAAATTTTGAAATACAAGAATCAGACAATGTAGTAAAAAAATGCTCGCAGCTATCCGTAACTATTTCGATTCGATCTACTCGGCTGCGGATGATGTCATAATTAGTCTGTCTCAGATAAACTGGAAGATGTTCTTCGCTGTAAAATCTTCTGAGCAAAATATAGGAGAGAAAGTAATTTTCCTTCATGGGCAATTGGGTGAGCGCTCGCTCAACTTTCTTTGCAAAATGCTTTCCGAATGAAAATTTTTCATCGAGGTAAACAAAGAATGCTCTATCAAAAAACAGAGTCATTACTGTGCGGCTGAGCATGATTCTGGTGAGTAGCCACCACCAGATATTTTCCCATCTCTGATGGAAAAGCTTTGCTCTTGCTGCTGAATCTTCAGTTTCAAAAAATTTCTCAATTAACTGTCTCTTCATGATTGGAGTAACTATTATTGTTTTCAGCAATCGCATATAGCCTTCATAACGACCGCAGTGAATGATACCCTGTTTTATTTTCTTCAATTGATTATCCCAATATCTGATACTGTCCACTTGGAGAGAGGAACGAATTTGCTTGTATAATAGAAGACGACGTTTAGATTCTCTCAGTCCTGTAAATTCGAGCAATTCTTCGTATGAAAGATTCTTAAACGCTGCAATCTTTAAATCCAGTAAAAAATTCTGATGGGGGTTAATATCAAGAGCAATGACTTTGCGTGGATTGTCAAGTAAAAAAGTTAAAGTATTGCATCCACCTGAAGTAATTGAAAAAACTACATCGTCAGAGGTGATTTTAAATGCTTCACGGTCTATTTGAGGATCTTCCCAGCATTGGGCATAAATTATCTCTTTAAATATCTTATTGTTCTCCTGATCAGCATTAAAGATATACTTTTTTCCAGAATCCCCTTTCTTAGGTTTCTTGGATAATCCGATTTTTGTGTGAATTATGGCCCAATCGAATACAGCAGGAATTCCAACAATAACAGCAAAGAGAATTTCTTGAGTGAAAGCCGCTAAAATAAATCCAGGGATGAAAAGCAGATAGAGAGCATTGTGTCTTAACCCATCTCGATTTATCTCAAACTCTTTAAACGCAGAAATCAAGTTACAAGCACTTTTATAATTCGGTATCAATCGGGGGATACGTGTTTTGTAATCCAAATACTTTTTCCCAAATTGTTCTATTAGAGATACCTCTTCATACTTTATAAGTTGAGTATAATGGAGTAAAAGAAGAACTGGTAGAAAAATACCGATAGGTGTAAGGCAGAGTGCAAAGCCGCAGAATGCTATAAGGTCTGCAAGGTAAATAGGGTTTCGAACGAGGAGATAAGGACCTGCTGTCATCAGTTTGTCAACTTGGACGCGGAATGACATCATTCTCTGGGAAGTTAATATACTTCCCGACCATGATCTGAGAATTGATGCCAATAACATGAAGAACGCCACAACTAAATAACCAGCGGCCATAGATGTTTCAGCAGAAGACCCAATTATTTTACCAATTATGATAGCGTTAGATGGAGAGTGATAAAACATTGAAAAAGAAAGAGCGGAAACAAAAATTACTATGATAAATGAGATAAAAATACGAGCCTCAAATTCAAATTTCAGAATTTTCAGAAAAAATTTTTGCATTTTCTCTCATCCTTTCTCTTGAGAATAAACCCTGACCTTTAATGCAGAGGGAATTACTTCAACAGTACAGGGTAGGAAACCAAGCAGTTCACCATCTGCTTCAACAAATACCCTTTCAGAAGCATTGAGAGTTATACTTTTTCCTTGAAAATAACTGAACTTCGATGAAAGGATGTGTTGTCCAGAATATATCTTTGGGAAATTCCATAGACGCTGAAGGATTGGTTGCTCATGAATCAAAAGGATATCGAGCAATCCATCATCGGCCTTAGCTTGAGGAGCCAAATTCATGCCACCTCCAGTGAATTTACCATTAGCAATAGCGATTCCGATAAGTTTCTGCATCGTATGAAAACTATTATCTATAGTTGCTGCAATCAGATGGCCAGGATAACTAAAAACCTTTGAGAATGCAGTTAAACCAAAAACAATGAGTCCGCCAAATTTTTTGTGCTTTGATTGGACGCATTTGACTACTTCTCCTCCTATTCCTGCTTGACATTCATTTATAAAAAAACGCTCAATTGCTATTCCATCTTTGTTAGAGAAAACAACTCTTCCAACATCAATAAAACGACTTTCTCCTCTACAAATAA
Organism: Acidobacteriota bacterium; assembly: GCA_040756905.1. Classification (NCBI taxonomy): domain Bacteria; kingdom Pseudomonadati; phylum Acidobacteriota; species Acidobacteriota bacterium. The sequence continues at coordinate 4,958 of JBFLYD010000052.1, read as the reverse complement.
CTTCAAGTTGCTTTTTGATCTCTGACGGCAAGCCCAAACTCTGAGCAAAACCGTGTCCAGTTCCACTGTTGATGATGCCAAGTTGACAAGCAGGATTTATTAGATATCCATCGAAGAAAAACCCATTTACAGTTTCCTGAATAGTTCCATCTCCGCCAATTGCAATGATTAGCTCACTTCCTTCAATGATTGCTCTTCGAACTGAAAAGGTAGCATCTAAGGGTCTTTGAGTAATAAAGATGGAATATCTATTTCCGAAATGTTTATCAAGCTCATTAATGATTTGGGTTTGCCTGATTCTAGTTTTTCCTCCAGCTGAAGCAGGGTTTATAATCACATGCGTCTTCTTAAAAGACATTCCCCTTTCCTGAAATTTTAAATCAGGCATTTTTTTTAATTTTTGTTCCATCATTTTAGTATCCATTCAATCATTTCATATAAAATTTAATTCTTCTGATACAGAAAATTGTCATGAAATTGTTGATATATTGTAAAAATATTGTCATAAAAAATAAGCTAAAAAATTGATTTAGTGTCGTGTCACTTAAATATCTTTTGTTATTTTGATGTGACACGACACTTTCCCTATGGGGGCAAGCCCTCCTTAGACGCTTCGCTGAGCACCCCCCAGACATGGGGAAGTGACCTTCCCCATACCCCTTCAGTGTGCTTTCTGAGAAATCTAATGTTTGTAAAAAAATTTATGTTACAGCACACTAGAAATTTATGAATGGATGAAGGAAATTAAAAAATTATTGTGTTATTTTATAAATTTATATCCAGAGCCATGGATGGTTAAAATGTGTTTTGGTTTAGAGGGATTATCTTCAATCTTTTTTCTTAAGGAAAGAATGAAATTATCAACCGTTCTTGTTGTGGGAAATACTTCATATCCCCATACTTCATTCAACAACATATCTCTTGTCGCGACTTCTCCTTCATGAGAAACAAAAAATTTCAAAATTTTAAATTCTTTCGGAGATAATTTAATTTTCTTTCCTGCTTTATAAGCTTCTTGTTTTTTAAAATCAAGATGAATATTTCTGAAGCTGTATTCGTCCAGTTCAATTTTTTTTGGTATTTTCCTTCTTAAAATAGCTTTAACTCTTGCGACCAATTCTCTTGTGCTGAATGGTTTTGTAACATAATCATCTGCTCCTATCTCAAGGCCTAAAACTTTATCCATCTCATTTTTTCTCTTTCCGCTTAGCATAAGAACCGATGTGGCAATCCCAGATTCTCTTATTTTCTTCATTACATCAAACCCACTTATCTTTGGTAGAACTATATCTAAAATTATTAAATCAACTTTTTCTCTTTTTACGAGTTCAAGACATTTTTCTCCATCTTCTGCATGAATGACATCAAAATATTCATTCTCTAAATGAACCTTCAAGTTTTTAAAAAGGTTCAAATCATCTTCAACAATTAATATTTTTTTCATTGTTTTGGCAGATATACAGAAAATTTTGTTCCAATTCCAACTTTACTTTCTACTTTTATATCTCCGTTATGAGCTTCTATTATGTGCCTTACAACTGATAACCCCAATCCCAGACCTTTAACTTTTTTAAATTCTTCATCTTCAATTCTATAATACTTATCAAAGATTTTATCAAGCTTATCTTCTGGAATTCCAATGCCTTTATCTTCAATCTCAACGATGAGATAATCTTTATTCTCTTTTAAATTTACCGTTATTTCTTTTCTATCAGAAGAATATTTAATAGAGTTATTTAACAGATTTATTAAAACCTGAGTTAATGCATCACAATCCCCATTTATAAGAGGAATTTTTTCTGAAATATTTTTATTTATTTTAAACCCTGACTTTTTAAATTGAAACTCCATTGAACTTAAAGTTCGTTCTATTAAATCTTTAAGATTAAGCTTGTCAAAATAATATTTTTTTACTCCTTCCTCTATTTTACTTATGTCGAGAATATTTTCTATTAATCTCGACAGCCTTTCACTTTCTTCTATAATGATATCAAGATATTCATCTCTTTTTTCTTTGTCTATTTTCTTTCCTATTTGCAACATTTCAGCGAATCCTCTTATTGAGGTCATTGGAGAGCGAAGTTCATGGGAGACTGTGGATACAAATTCGCTTTTTAACCTGTTTATTTCCTCAAGCTTTTCTTTCTCGAGCCTTTCTAAAATCACTTCTTCTTGAAGCTTTAATCTTTCTATTCCTATAGAGGCTTCTTCAGAGATAGTGAGGATAAATTCAAGGTCTTTTTTTGAATATAACTTTTCAGATTTTTTCCTTCCTAATCCAATAACTCCACGAAGCTCTTTATGAGTAAAAGGAAACTGAGCTAAGATTTCAAACCCAGCTTTTTCAATTTCCTTTTCTTTTGAAAAATCTAATTCTTCTATCTCTTCAGCTCTACCTTTTATCGCCAGTATCCTTGAACCTGAAAATTCAAAATGAAAATTATCCTCAAAGGATTTATGAGTTCCAATACTTCTAACTTTTCTGTATTTTTTTGAGTTAGAATCATAAATATATACTGATGCGCCCTCTATAAATAACGCTCTATTAATTTTCATCAGTAGGACCGAGACTAAATCCTGCATTGATAATGATTTATGCATTTCCGCTGTAAACTCCCTTACTATTTTTCTATAATCAAAAGGTATTCTGTAGAACATCCTGTCGATTAAATTCTGAATTTTCTCTCTTATCGGGTTAAACAGAGCTGCGATAATAAGAATTACCATTATTCTTATCAAATTAATTTTTTTTAGAGCTTCCAAATTGAATAGGTACTGAATAATTTCTATCAATGTAAAGTAAAGGATTATTACAGAAAAAGTCAATGATGAATATATCAAACTTTTTTTGATGATAAGTTCAATATCGAACAATTTGTATTTAACTATTGAGATGAGAAAGGAAACAGGTATCAATATGAAAAAAAACTCTGCGACTTCTTCCTTTATTATTGGAGAATCAAGGATTGCTTTAGGAATCATCCACAACAGAATAAATGGAGCAACACTAAACACTATTCCCCATAATATCCATCTTATTTTATCTTTTTCTTCTCCTGATGTTGATTTTATGAATGTCCTGATAAAATTAAATATTCCTATCATTGTAAAGAGAACTACATAAAATCTGAAATAAGGAAAAGGGTAATGAAAATTATAAAAATAGAATATGGACTTTTTAAAAAATGCATGCAGAAAAAATAATTGAAAATTCAAGACAAAAAGGATGCCTGGAATGTAAAGAAGTAATTTATTCTTAAAAGCTTTTTCTTTTGGGAAAATGAATGAAAAATGTAAAAAAATAGCAGGGGTTAATGAATATGTGATTAGAAAGATAACTCTCAAAATTAAATCAACCCAGGGAAAAGGTATTGTACCCAAGTTGGTAGCTGAGATCATAATAGTTGAAGAGAAGCATAGAAGATTGAAGAAAATAATTTCTGCTGGTTTTTCCTCAGGTTTCATTAAAAAAATGAAAATGCCAAATATCCATAGAACAATTCCTACGGAGAAGAAAACAAGGATGGATAGATTTGAGTAGTAACGAGAAGATTCTACATAGAATTCTTTTTCTTGCTGATTTCTTAAAATTTTTAACGAAATTAAATCTCCTGGTTTTTTGTAATTTAAAGCAAATTCTATATGGGGTATTTTTTTGACGGGAAATTCATTAATTTTTAATAAAACGTCATTTTCTTTCAGTCCGACCTCTTTTGAAGATAAACTTATAGTGGATATTATTATTTTTCCATTATAGCTTCTGTATTCAAAAGGAAGGTCAGCTCTATTTTTCATGTGAAAGATATTTATGAGGCATAAAATCAATAATAGTGATGCCAAGAATAGATAAAAAATTTTTTTTGGATTCATTCTATTTGGTAAAATTTTATTTCTAATTCAGAATTTAGTCAAGATATCTTATTTTGTTTCTTTCCCATCTCTATATTTCATTTCAATAACTTGTAAATCATCGAAAATAACAGAATACAATAATTTTATTATCATTCTTTGCTTTTTAACATTTTATATTTCTAAAACGCCATCAAAATTGCTGATTGTTAAGAAGAGAAAATTAGGAGGAATCAGTTCTTGGAAAGAAATGGTTGAGGGGTGGTTAAACCTTTGAAATAGCGCTTTCGGTTGCCAAAATTAGCACCTAAGAAAATAGTGAAATTATTGAGAGAACGCTTCCAAGGACTTATACCGAAGAAACGATTCACAATTCCATGGAAAGAATAGAGCTCTTTGGTTATCCGATGAAGACCGTTCAGGAGCTGCTCAGGGGTCATACCTTTTGGACGAAAGAGGAGAGTGCCCGGGGGATATCCCTTAAGCCACCACTCAGGATCAAACAGACGGTTTTCTTCCAAAAGTCTGTTGTAAAGACGAGTTCCAGGAAATGGACAGATCACTCTCAACTGGACACAATCAAGCCGGTGTCTCATTTTGGACTTTGTGGGTTTCAGCACTCGTGATACTCGTTTCCCATTTTGCATCAGGGGCTATGAGCTTTATTTTCATGTTATCCTTCTCGGCAAAGGAAATTTCTTTTTTTCACGATTTCTTTTCCCATTGCCTCCTATTAATGCATTTTTGTTCAAAACTAAAATTATAAGTTTTTTAATCCCGCGTTGTCATGAAGTTGTAAAAAAGTGGTAAAAGTTTTGTTGAAGAAAGGAGAAAAAATTCATGGCTTGAAATATCTAGTACTTAGTTGCGTAAATTAGCGTCTTATGTTGTCATTCCTGCGAAAGCAGGAATCCAGTAAAATCAATGGATTCCCGCTTAAGACCTGGGGGAATGACGGGGTGAGAACTTATGCAACTAAGTACTAGCGTGAGTTTCCTACTTTAGAGCATATTTTTTACCACAAAACCGCATAAATACTAACACTTATGAGTTTCAGGCTTGTATATACTGAATTGAATTATTTCGTATAATCTTTTAATTTCATCAGG
>JBFLYD010000051.1 GCA_040756905.1 Acidobacteriota bacterium | reverse complement strand
AAGGAAAAATTGGAAGTGATGATAAAAAATGGTTTTAAAAAAGAATAGAAAATGAATTCCAAGGAAATAAGAGAAAAATTTATTAATTATTTTATCGAGAAAGACCATAGAGTTGTGAAGAGCTCATCCCTTATACCTTACAAAGATCCAACCCTTCTGTTTGTAAATGCAGGGATGAATCAGTTTAAAGAAATATTTCTGGGTCTTGAAAAATCTGAGTTTAAAAGAGCTGTTTCAATACAGAAATGCATGAGAGTGAGTGGAAAACACAATGATTTGGAACAGGTGGGAAAGACTGATTATCATCATACATTTTTTGAAATGCTTGGAAATTTTTCGTTTGGAGATTATTTCAAGAAAGGAGCAATTGAATATGCATGGGAGCTTCTGACTTATGTTTATAAAATTCCATCAGATAGACTTTGGATAACAATTTACAACGAAGATGAGGAATCTTTTAATATCTGGCAGAAAGACATAGGGATTTCAGGAAGAAGGATTCTGAGATTTGGAGAAGATGATAATTTTTGGGCAATGGGAGAGACCGGACCTTGTGGACCCTGTTCTGAAATCCATTATAGTTTTGTTGATACGGATAATTTTGGAGAAGAAGGAAATTTTATCGAGTTGTGGAATTTAGTTTTTATGGAATTTAACCGTGATCAATCGGGAAATCTTTTAAAACTGCCAGCGCCTTCAATTGATACTGGAATGGGAATGGAAAGACTTGCTTCAGTTCTGCAAAATGTGAAAAGTAATTTCTATACCGATTTGTTCAGGCCGATAATAGATTTTATATGTGAAATCACAGAAAAAGATTTTCCTTCTGATTCAAAAAGTGATGAAGCGATAAGGGTTATAGCAGACCATACAAGGGCGATTTTGTTTTTAATTGGTGATGGTGTAATACCCTCGAATGAAGGAAGGGGTTACGTATTAAGAAGAATTATAAGGAGAGCTTTCAGATACGGTAAGAATTTCAATATTGAAGAGCCGTTTTTATTCAAAATATTACCGATAGTAGCTGATGTAATGAAAGGTTTTTATCCGGAAATTGTTTCATCCCTTGATTTTATAACCAAAGTTTGTTTTTCTGAAGAGGAAAGGTTTAATTTTACCCTAAACTCCAGCTATAAATATTTGGAAGAGTATATAGAAGAGGCAAAAATTTCAGGTCAAAATATAATTAGAGGAGATAGAGTTTTTAAACTTTATGATACTTTCGGGTTTCCTATTGAACTTGCCAAAGAGATAGCTGAAGAACATGGAGTGAAAATTGATGAACTCGGATTTGGAAAAGAGCTTTTAAATCAGAAGAAAAGAGCAAGGGCTTTCTGGAGAGGCGAAGAGAAATCACTGAATAAAGAGAAATATAAAAGTTTAAAAAATTTTGAGGTAAAATACATCGGAGATGAAAACCTTTATTATGATAATTCCAGGGTAATAGCTCTGTTTAGAGAAAATAAAAGAGTGGTTGAATTGGATGAAGGAGAAGAGGGAGAAGTGATTCTGAATATTACTCCCTTTTATGGAGAAGCTGGGGGTCAGGTGGGAGATAAAGGAAATTTGAAAAAAGTTGATTTTTACGCTGAAGTTTTGGATACACAGATTCCAGTTGGTAAGCTTTATGTAAATAAAATCAAAATATTAAAAGGAAATTTAAAAGAAGATGATGTAGTTGAAGCAGAGGTAAGGATTGATTTAAGAAAAGATACTGCAAAGAATCATACAGCGACTCATTTGCTCCACTATGCGTTGAGAGAGGTTTTAGGACTCCATGTAAAGCAGACAGGTTCTCTTGTTTCTTCTGAAAAATTGAGGTTTGATTTTACCCATTTTTCATCTCTTTCTCCTCGAGAAATCGAAAAAATTGAATCAATTGTGAATGAGAAAATAATGGAAGATATAGAAGTAAGAGTCGAGAATAAAACTTATGATGAAGCAATCTCTGAAGGTGCAATAGCAATTTTCCAGGAAAAGTATGGGGAGAATGTGAGAGTTTTAAACATTGGAGGTTTTAGTAGAGAACTCTGCGGAGGAACCCATGTTGAAAGGACTGGTGAAATTGGAATGTTTAAAATTATAAGTGAAAGCTCAATCTCTGCTGGCGTGAGAAGAATAGAAGCTCTAACAGGAAAAAGTGCTTTAAAATGGATTCAGAAAGAATTTGACCTGATTCAAAATTTGGCTAGTTCGTTGAATGTATCAAGGGAAAACTTATCTGAGAGGATCAGATTTTTTCAGGAAAATTTAAAAGAAAAAGAAAGGGAACTTGAACTTATAAGGGAAAAAATTATTAAGGAAAAAATTAAGAGTTTAGTTTCTGAAGCAAAAGAAATCAAAGGAAAGAAGGTCATAATAAAAGTTCTGGATGATTTCTTGATTAATTCTGAGGCGTTGAGGAATATTGTGGATGGTATAAAAATTAATATAAAAAGTGGCATCATTATTCTCGGAATAGAAAAGGATGGGAAAGTTCATTTGATATTATCGATAACGAAGGATTTAACATCGGTTTTAGATGCTTCAGAATTGATAAAATCAATTGCTGGGTTTGTTGGAGGAACAGGCGGAGGAAGGAAAGACTTAGCAGAAGCTGGAGGAAACAGACCTGAAAATCTTAGCAAAGCTTTCTCTGAAGCTGAAAAAATGCTGAAGGAGATGCTTTGAACGGGAGGCTCGCCGCAATCCCGTCCCTTTAGGGGCGGGTCAAGGCGAGTAATATCAATGATAAAATACCTTACCGTCGAAGAATCCTCGCCATTTATGGCGGGGTTCTTTAAAAAAATTATTTTTTTCCTGATTCCATTACTTATCTCCATTGAATGTTTTTCTGAAATAAAAGTTTTTAAAGATAAGAATGGAGTCCTGGTTATAACAAATTCTTCTTATAAAGCTGATTATTCCATAACTTCAAAATTTAACATGAAAGATAATGATTATTTGAATAAATTAATAGATGAAATATCCAAGAGAGAAGGAGTAGATTCCAAGTTGATTCATTCAATAATAAAAACAGAATCTAATTACAATCATAATTCCATATCAAAGAAGGGAGCAGTAGGAATCATGCAGTTAATGCCTGAAACAGCAAAAAAATATGGAGTGAAAAATATATATGATTTACGAGAAAATCTTAAGGGTGGAATAAAGTATTTTAAAGATTTACTCAATGAATATGAAGGAAATGTGCCTTTAGCTTTAGCAGCTTATAATGCAGGAAAGATCGCTGTTGAGAAGTACGATGGCATTCCTCCCTACGAAGAGACGAGAAATTATGTAAAAAAAATTGTTAGCGATTATGGAAAGGATAAAATAAGGTTAAAAAAGACTCTGTATAAATATTATGACCAAGAAGGCGTACTGAATATTACTGATAGCCCTCCTCTTCCCGGAAAATACAAAGGAAGAGTAGAGATTTTGAATTGAAAGTTTAATTTAACTTTTCTGAGTCGAAATTGTAGGGGATGGTTGCCCTCTTATAAAATTAGTATTTTTAGGTCATCCTTCCTCATGAGCTTTTCACTACAAAGGAGGAGGGAATTATTTCAAATTTAGCAGGAAGCATTCCAGGTTGTTCTCCGTCTAAATCTAAAAGGATTTCTTCATCTTTTTCAGGAAATACTTCTATCTCTTTTTCCCTGAAAAAACTTACTTTTGGATGGGATAAATGAGTACCTCTCATTAGTTTGACACTGTTCTTTAATATCTCCCACAAAGATATATCTTCTACAAGAATGAAATCAAAGTAGCCATCATCAATTTCTGCATACGGTGCGATTTTCATGTTGCCTCCGAATATCTTTCCATTAGCTACAGCTCCAATAAAGTAATTACCTTTTAATTCACTTTTACCCATAAGTATTTTAACATTTTTGCTTTTATAATGTAGAGAAGCATAAAGAAGACCTTTCCAGTAACACCATTTACCCCTCTTTTTATAATCTTCAAAATTTACTCTCTTTACAATCTCTCCTCCGATTCCGAAATCTGCCACATTTAAAAAATAACGGACTATCCTGTCACCACTTTTATCATAAAAAGCTACTTTTCCTATATCTATTTTTTTATTTTTTGCTTCTTTTAGTATTCTTATGGATTCTTTTATTTTCTTTGGGATGTTCAGGTTTTTAACAAAGTCATTTCCTGTTCCAGAAGGGATTACCCCTAACGAAGCTTCAGGGTTTATCATTCGGTCATTTTCCATAAATCCATTAGCTATCTCGTTTATTGTTCCATCCCCTCCAACTCCAACGATCAACTCATAACCATTTTTTATTGATTCTCGAGCTATTTCAGTAGCATGAAATGGTTTTTCAGTAAAAATAAATTTGAAATCCTTAATGATATTTTTTAAGGCTTCCTTTATGTAGTTCCATTTCTTTTCAGTTTTTCCTTTTGAGGATATTGGATTTACAATTACCTGAGTCTTTAGATACATATTATACAGATGGGACTGGAGGCTGGGGCAGCTCTTTCTTTTTGAATAGAGCGGCTCCTATCAATCCTCCAAGGGCTCCAAACATTGCAAAAAGAATCATATTGAATATTAAACCTATGAAAAAAAACGGAAGAGTATTGATTGAAAATTTTCCTATACCTTTATAGAAATCATCAAATCCAGGTGGCATCCCTTCTCCGCTTATTTCCATTAATCTTGCCACTATTCTTCCGACGTATTTTGCATTTAATGACTGGAAGGGAATATGAAGTATTGCTGATATTATTGCCCCAAATAATCCACTCAATATACCTGTTAGTGCTCCGTCTCCTGATTTAACGATAATAGGGGATTCTTTTGTGAGAATGTATGAAGCAATCATTGCACCGATTATAACCCATAGACAACAAACTATATTGAAGATCCCTATTCCAGGAAGCCCAGATAATACGCCAGTAAATACTCCTCCTATCAATGCTGGCTTTAATAAATCTGGCTTTTTTTCCATACTTTTTCCTCCTTATTGTTAAAGATGTAAAGAAAAGAGGGGATTAGATAAAAAGGAATGATTAAGCCAAAAGATAACCCCGAAATCATTCTTAACAAATTAGAATTCCATAACTTTAGAATGTAACCTGAATATTCTAATGCCATTGGGATGGTCGCTAAAATGATCAATTTTAACTCTGGGAAAACAATAAATTTTCTTTTCAAAATGGGGAGGAATAAATTGCCAAGAAAGAATCCGAAATAAATGCCAGTGCATCTGGAGCATACTGCCAATGGAAAATTAAACAGAAAGAATGTTCTCTCTGGTTTCTGATGGCAAACGTTTGAGAAAAGTATATATATTGAAGGTGATTTAAATTTATTCACAACGATTGGAGCATAAAATATCAAAAAAATTATAATAATGGAAAAAGACAACAAAAAAACATAGATTACAGCTTCTTTTTTCACTCCGATTAATATATTTAAAAAAAACATTAATGTAAAGCATTTTATTTTAAAAGTTTTAGTGGAAGAAAAATTAACTTACTTTTACATATTTACATTTGATTTTTTGGGTGAAAGATGATAAAAATCACATAAAATGAAGAAAGAATTGATACAAATTTTAAAAGAGAAAGTTCTTTTAGCTGATGGAGCTATGGGTACATATTTACTACAGAAAGGACTTTCTCCTGAAGATTCCAGAGAATTTCAAAATATAATTAATCCAGATTTAGTTTTTTCGATCCATAAAGAATACATAAATTCAGGAGCTGAAATTATAGAGACAAACACTTTTGCTGCCAACAGTATTAAACTTAGAAAATTCAATTTAGAAAATAGGATTAAAGAGATTAATGAAGAAGGAGTTTTAATTGCCAGAAAAGCAGCAGGAGAAAATGTTTTTGTAGGAGGTTCGGTGGGTCCCCTTGGAGTCTTATTGAGACCTTATGGAATTTTCTCATTTAATGATTTGGTAAAGATGTTCAAGGAGCAAATGATCTATTTAATCGATGCAGGTGTGGATTTTCTGATAATTGAAACAATATCAAGCTTATTAGAGGCAAGAGCAGCACTTCTTGCTGCTAAGAGCATAAGGGATATTCCTGTGATTGTTCAGATGACTTTTACAGGGGATGGAAAAACAAAGTTTGGAGATGATTTAATTAACTCTCTGGATGAGCTGAAGTCTCTTGGAGCAGATGGGGTAGGAGTGAACTGCACAATTGGGCCCAAAGAATCTTTTGAGATAATTACTCCATATCTTGAAAAATCAGAAAATCTTTTTTCGATAATGCCGAATGCTGGTTATCCAACCATTTTAAAAGGTAAGACAGTATACCTTTCTTCATCCTTTTATTTTAAAGAATATGCTTCCTTATTCCTTGAGAGCGGAGCTAATATTATAGGCAGTTGCTGTGGAACTACTCCTGAGCATACAAAAGCAATGGCTGAAGTAGTACTCAATCAAACTCCGCGAAAAAGAAAGGGAAGAGTTTATGTAGAAGTTATTGAGGAGAAAGAGGAGAAATTAGAACAGAAGATAGTATATTCAAGACTAAAAGAAAAGCTGGGAAAAGAAATAGTTTATACTGTCGAGATAGACCCGCCTAAAGGGCTTGATTACTCAAAGATGCTTCGTGGAACAGAAAGTCTTTCTAAGATTGGAATAGATGCTGTAAACATTGCTGATAATCCAATGGCAAGAATGAGAATGAGCTCCATTGCATTAGCCCATCTCCTTCAAGAAAAAACGGGCATCGAAGCAATTCTTCATTTTACGTGCAGGGATAGAAACCTTCTGGGTATTCAATCAGAGCTTCTTGGAGCATCTGCCCTTGGGATAAGAGCAATTTTAGCTTTAAGGGGTGATCCTGCTGAAATTGGTGATTTTCCAAAAGCAACTTCTGTTTTCGATATAGATACAATTGGATTGATAAAGCTTATAAAAGGATTGAATCAGGGAAAGGATCTTGGAGGAAATTCAATTGGAAACCCCACTTCCTTCTTTGTCGGGGTTGCCGTGAATCCTTCTTCTCCATCAATAGATGCTGAGATAAGACGATTTGAAGAGAAGGTTGAAGCAGGTGCAGATTTTGCCCTTACGCAACCTCAATATGATGAAAAAGTGTTTGAGAAGTTTATAAGTTGTATAGAAAAATTTAAGGTTCCGATTATTTTAGGGATTCTTCCTTTAAGGACCTCTAAACATGCTGAATTTCTGCATAACGAAGTTCCAGGAATTTCTATTCCAGAAAGAATTCGCGAGAAATTGAGAAAAACGCCTGATGAAAAACAACCTGAAGTTGGAAAAGAGATAATTTCTGAATTTATAAAAAATGTAAAAGGAATGATTTCAGGTTTTTATTTCATGCCTCCTTTCGAAAATTTTAACCTTATAGCAGAACTTATAGAAAAGATAAAAAGTTCAGGATAAAGAGGTCAAACCTCCCCTTCGCTCAGATCTCCTCCCATAAAAATTTATTATTCTAATTGTAAGTCTTAATTTGACAGAATAGGAGCTGAATTCTATAATTATTCCTGAATAGAATGGAATTGTACAATCTCAAAGTTGATAAAATAATTGAGGATGCTTTAGAGGAGGACATCGCGGAAGGAGACATTACAACAGATTCAATTGTTCCCGAAGATTCAAAATCAAAAGCATCGATAATAGCAAAAGAAAAAGGAATATTAGCAGGTATAGAAATAGGTGAAAGAGTATTTTTGAAGATTGATAAAAATGTAGTTTTTAATGCATTTTTTAAAGATGGAGATTTGTTTAATCCAGAAGATAAAATTGCTGAAGTCATTGGAAAAACCAAAGTTCTGTTAAAAGGTGAAAGAGTTGCCCTCAATTTTCTCCAGAGACTTTCAGGAATAGCCACTATTACAAGGAGTTATGTAGATAAATGTAAAAATTATAGAGCGAAGATCATGGACACGAGAAAAACTACTCCTGGTTTAAGAGCACTTGAAAAATATGCTGTGAAAATGGGAGGAGGAGAGAATCACAGGTACAATCTTTCCCAGATGATTCTTATAAAAGAAAATCACATATTTGAAGCTGGCGGTATCTCTGAAGCAGTTCTCAGAGCCAGAAATAAAAATCCTCTATTAAAGATAGAAGTTGAAGTAAAAAATTTTAATGAGCTTAATGAAGCGTTAAAACATAATCCAGATATTATAATGCTTGATAACTGGAAAGTTAAAGATATAAAAAGAGCTGTTGAAATTGTTAAAAAAAAGGTTCCCATAGAGGTTTCTGGCAATGTAAATCTCGATAATATTGAAGAAATTGCTTCTACAGGTGTGGATTTTATATCGGTTGGAAAGCTAACCCATTCGTATAAATCTATTGATATGAGTATGATAATTGAGGAGAAGTTTTCCTGATGGAGATTGAAGAGATAAGAAGGTTATCCAAAGAAGAGATATTCAGAAGAATCGAAAAAATAAAAGATGAATTGGGTAAAGATCTTGTTATTTTAGCTCATTATTATCAAAATGATGATATTGTAAGATGGGCAGATTTTCAGGGTGATTCTCTAAAGTTAGCCCAGTATGCAGCTTCTCAAGAAGATGCTAATTATATTGTTTTCTGTTCTGTTAATTTTATGGCAGAAATGGCCAGATTGTTAGCAAAACCTTATCAGAAAGTGTTACACCCAGAATTCAAAGCAAAATGTCCTCTTGCAGAAATGGCTGATGTTAAAAAGGTCAAAAAAGCATGGTCCGAGTTGAATGAAATCATAAGGGATGATGTAATACCGATAACATACGTTAATTCCACAGTAGAGTTAAAAGCTTTCTGCGGAGAGAACGATGGATTAGTATGCACTTCCGCTAATGCTCCAAATGTGTTTAAATGGGAGTTAGCTAAAAATAAAAAAATTTTCTTTTTTCCGGATGAGAATCTTGGGACAAATACATCATTAAAATTAGGATTCAGAAGAGAAGAAATTCTAACATGGGAGCCTAATAAAATATATGGAGGAAATTCTGAAAAACAAATAAAGGATTCGAGAATATTTTTATGGAAAGGCTTCTGCTATGTTCATTTGGTTTTTACTCCTTTCCATGTTGAAGAAGTAAAAGAAAAGTATAAAGATATAAAAGTCATTGTTCACCCTGAATGTTTTCCTGAGGTTTGTGCTTTATCCGATTCTGTAGGCTCAACAAGTTTTATCAAAAAGACAGTTGAACAAGCTCCGCCAGGTAGTAGTTGGGCTATTGGAACTGAATGGAATCTTGTAAATAGATTAAAAAATGAAAACATAGATAAATTTATAATTCCTTTGGCAGAGAGTAGATGTTCTCAAATGGCAAAAATAAATTTGGAGAATTTCCTTTTTACCCTTGAGAGTATTTTAACAGGAAGGCTGGTTGGTGAAGTTATAATTTCTGAGGAAATAAAAAACTGGGCTGAAATATCCTTAAGGAGAATGTTAGAAATCAAAATTTAATCATGAACAGCTCAGAACAAAAGCTCTATGCTGACGTTCTTATTATCGGAAGCGGAATTTCAGGATTGTCAGCAGCAATTGAAGCAGCAGAAAGGGGATTAAACATAATCTTGATAAATAAAGAAAAGGATTTTTTCGAATCAAATACATATTATGCTCAGGGAGGAATAGTATCTTTAGGAGATAATGATAACCCTGAGTTTCTTTATAACGATATCATGGAAGCTGGAGATGGAATATCTGACCCGAAAGCAGTTAGATTATTTGTAGAGTTAGGGCCACGACTTGTAAAGGAATTCTTGATAAATAAAATTGGCGTTCCATTTTGCAGGTCTGAAGAGGGAGAATTCAAATATACTCAGGAAGGCAGTCACTCAAGGAGAAGAATTTTATATGTCCATGATGTTACAGGTAAGGCAATAGAAGAAAAATTAATCGAACATCTTGAAAGATATAAGAACATAAAAATCTTAAATTCCCATACCGCTATAGACCTCCTTACGCTACCCCATCATTCTAAAAACCCTCTTGCAATTTATAACGAACCGGAGTGCATTGGAGCATATGTGCTTGATAATTTAACCGAGAAAGTAGTTACAGTATTTTCACAGTACACAATTCTTGCTACAGGAGGATTGGGCAGAATTTATCTTCATACAACGAACCCTAAATGTGCAAATGGAGATGGATTCGCTATGACAGCAAGAACAAACGCAAGATTGATTAACATGGAATACATTCAATTTCATCCAACCTCTCTGTACCATAGAGATTCAGAAGGATTTTTAATATCAGAAGCTTTGAGAGGGGAAGGCGCAAAGTTGAAAACAAGGGATGGAAAGACATTCATGGAAAATTACAGTGAGCTTAAAGATCTTGCTCCAAGAGATGAAATTTGCAGAGCAATTTATGAGGAAATGATAAAAAGAGGCGACAATTATGTCCTTCTGGATTTAGCCTCATATGCCAAGTTTGATGTAAAAAAGAGATTTCCAAATATATATAAATACTGCCTTGATCTGGGAATAGATATTACAAAAATGCCAATCCCCGTTGTTCCAGCTGCTCATTACTCATGCGGAGGGATTAATGTTGATTTATGGGGAAGAACCTCTTTGAAAAATCTGTATGCAGTGGGAGAAGTTTCTGCGACAGGACTTCATGGAGCAAACAGACTTGCGTCCACATCCCTTCTTGAGGGGTTAATATGGGGGATAAGAGCAGCTCAACATATTTCAGAGAACTTTGAGAATAAAAAGAGCTATAGAGAATCTGAAATTCCCTCCTGGATATTTCCTGAGAAGGAGGAAGAGGTTGATCCAGCATTGATTCATCAGGATTGGATATCTATCAAATCTACAATGTGGAATTATGTGGGAATAATAAGAACAACAAAAAGACTTGAGAGAGCTCGAGCAGACCTCGAGTATCTGAAACACAGAATTGAAGATTTTTATAAGAGAGCTCACCTTAGCCCATTAATCATTGAACTTAGAAATGGAATCCAGGTGGCTCTGCTTGTGACATATGCAGCTTTAAAAAACCGTGTAAGCCGTGGAGCTCACTACATCAGCTCTTAGAATTTTACTTAATCTAATAAATGAGAGGCCAACCATCCCCTTCGCTCAGAAGATGGCTGGCCTCTCATTATTTCCTTGACTAATTAAAGCTAAAATAATATTATTTTAAGTTCATGGATAAGAAATTTGTAAAAATAGTCCTGCTTCTTTTTTTCATTAACACATTCTTATCTTTTCCAGAAGAGGAGAAAATTGTTGAAATTTCAGCTTCGATCAAGCCTTACCGAATTATGAGAGGAGAGGGAGGGAAGATAATTCTTAATATGAGATTAAAAAAGGGAAATTATATAAGTTCTGCTCCTTTGCTGAATATCGAAATAAAATCTAATGATGGATTAGCATTCTCTAAGAATTTTTACACATCATCGGATTTAAACATTCCTGTAATAGAGAAAGATGGTATAAAGATTCTTGATGTAAAATCACATTTTGAAATTCCTTTTAAAGTAAAGGAAGAAGCCAGACCCGGATTTAAAAAAATAGAGATGGAAATCAAGTTTTTTGTATATTCTCTAAAGAGTAATCTTTGCATTAAATATTCCAATAAAATTTCATCAGGTTATTACATAAGGAGCAAGATTTTTCGAAAGAAAATCTCCTAAAAATAATAAATGAACAAAAGGTTTCTCAGTTTTCTTGTTTTATACTTGTGTGGAGGTACAATGATAATTGATGCTCATTGGAATTATCTGGATAAATTGAAAGTAGAACAGTCTCAGTTGAAAAATGGCCTGAAGATATTTATGCTGGAGAACCATTCTTTACCGATTATAAGTTTCTACACCTTTCTAAAAGCCGGCTCAAGGAATGAAAAATCTGGTACTACTGGCATTTCTCATTTTTTAGAGCATATGATGTTCAATGGATCAGAGAAGTATGGTCCAAAAGAATTTGATTTAAAACTGGAATCAAACGGAGGATATTCCAATGCTTATACTTCAAATGATTGGACAGCTTACTTTGAAGAATTTCCTCCTTCAGCTCTGGAATTGGTAATTGATATGGAGTCTGATAGAATTTCCAAACTTCTTCTTGATAGAAATTCAATCGAATCCGAAAGGGGTGTCATAAAGGAAGAGAGAAGATTACGAACTGAAAATTATCCTGCAGGTAAGCTTGAGGAGGAACTGTATGCGATTTCCTACAATTCTCATCCATATCAATGGCCTGTTATAGGATGGATGAGAGACTTAGATTCGATTAAATATGAAGACCTGAAATATTACTATTCCACATATTATTCTCCCAACAATGCTTTTATTGTGATTGTTGGAGATTTTAACAGTGGAGAAGTTTTTGAATTGATTAAAAGACATTATGAAAACATTCCTCTTCAACAGATTCCTGAACGAAAAATAACTCTGGATGAAGAACAATTAGGGGAAAGAAGAGCCAAAGTGACAAAGGATGTGGAAGTATCTTCGTTTATGATTGGATATCATGTGCCTGATTGCAAAAATTCTGATGTATATGCCCTCGATCTTTTACAGATAATACTGGCTGGAGGAAAAAGTTCAAGGCTTTACCAGGAGATGATATTAAAAAAGATGTTGGCAATTTCAGTTTCGATAGATTTTCCATGGAGAATCGATCCTTCGTTATTCATTTTTTATGTTCAGATGAGACCTGATAAGGAAAACAGAGAAGGTGAAGAAATTATTTACAGGGAGATTGAAAATGTGAGAGAAAATGGAGTCAGAGAGGGTGAGCTCCAGAAAGCAAAAAATATAATATTGACAGGATTTATTAAAAATTTTCAGACAAATAATTCGACAGCCAACGTAATAGGAACTTATGAAATACTTTTCGGAAGCTGGGAAAAAATCAAAGAAACTTATAAAAATTATGATAGGATAACATATGAAGATATAAAAAAGGTTGTGGAAAAATATTTCAACGAAAGAAACAGAAACGTGGTTGAAATGCTACCTGAAAAAAAGAATAAGAAATGAAGAAGTTATCAGTAATTTTTTTTATACTTTTAACTTTTTTTGTTAGGATGATGGCAAATTCCTCAGAAATTAAAATTCCTGAATGGCATAAGAAAGTCTTAAAAAATGGGGTAAAGTTAGTATCTCTGTATACTGAAAAAATACCAATGGTATCGATAAATTTAATAATTCCCTCGGGAAGTGCTTTAGATCCACCAGGAAAAGAGGGGTTAGCCAGATTGACAGCAAGAATGCTTTTGAAGGGAACTAAAAATAGAGACGAAGAAAGAATTGCTTTTGATGTGGAATTTCTTGGAGGCTCTCTTGAGACATATTCTTCTCAGGATTATTCAGCAATCTCAGCAGAATTTATGTCTAAAGATGTATTAAAAGCTATAGAAATTTTTTTCGATGTATTACTGAACCCGATATTCCCTGAGGAAGAATTTAAAAAAGAAAAAGAAAGAGCAATGGATTTATTAAAACAGGAGAAAGATAATCCGAGCTTAATAGCGTCAAAAGAATTTTTTCAATTCTTATTTAAGGATCATCCTTATGCCCATTCATCTATTGGGAGCGAAGAGACAATAGAAAAAATTAAATTAGAAGATGCTATTGATTTTTATAAGAAAAGATTTATTCCAAATGGCTCTGTTTTTGTTATAGTTGGAAATTTTGATAAATCTTCAATAGGTAAAATTGAAAATTCTCTAAATATGTGGAAGGACAGAAAGACCGGGTTAGAACCAATTAAGAAATTAGAAGAGATATTAGAAAGGAGAATATTGATTGTAGACGATCCTGATCAAACCCAGAGCCAGATAAGAATAGGAAGAATTTCTTTTGTATCCAAAAAAGATCCTGATTTTCCTGCTGCTGTTTTGGCTAATACAATTCTTGGAGGAGGATTTACATCAAGATTGGTAAATGAGGTGAGAGTAAACAGAGGTCTTACTTACGGTATCAATTCGAGTTTTGTTAATTATAAAAGTGGAGGAGTATTTCTCGTTTCTACATTCACAAAGAATAAATCTACCCTCGAGACAATAAAAATAATCATCGATGAGCTGAAAAAATTTAAAGAAACTTCTGTTACAGATGCAGAACTTGAAGGTGCAAAAAATTATATAACTGGACAGTTCCCAAGGGGATTAGAAACCAACAATAAGCTTGCTTCCCAGATCGGAGAGATTGAATTCTTCAACTATCCGCCAGAGATATTGAAGAATTTTTTAACTGAAATAAAAAAGGTCACTAAAGATGATATTCAGAGGGTTTCCCAAAAACATTTTGATTTAGGAAACTTTACTCTTTTAGTTTTAAGTAATGCAAAAGAGGTAGAGGAAGATTTAAAGGAACTTGGAAAATACGAAGTTAAGAGGATGAAATAAATGGAAGAATATCAGATAGACCCGGTCAGAAATAAAAAAGAATTGAAAGAATTTATTATGCTTCCATGGAAAATATATAAGCATGATCCATTTTGGGTTTCTCCTCTTATAATTGATCAGAAAGAAATGTTTTCAAAAGAGAAACACCCTTTCCATAAACATTCTGAAGTTGAACCTTTTATTTGCAGAAAAGATGGAGAACCTGTTGGAAGAGTGGTAGCCATTTTAAACAGAAATCATAATAATTTTCATAATGAAAGAACTGCCTTTTTTGGGTTTTATGAAAGTTATAATGACCCAGAGGCATGCGGCTTCCTTATAAATCATGTGAAAAATTGGGCAAAAGAGAGAGGAATGGAAAGGATACGGGGACCTATGAATTTTTCTACCAATGAAGAATGTGGGCTCCTTATAGAGGGATTCAATCTTTCACCTGTCATCATGATGACCTACAACCCAAAATATTACATTGATTTATTTGAATCAAATGGTCTAAAAAAAATAAAAGAACTTTTCGCATGGAGAATAGATAAATCTCTCAAATTTCCAGACAAATGGACAAGAATTGTAGAAACATTGAGTCATAAAGAAAAAATAAAAATCAGAAGTATCAACATGAAAGACTTTAAAAATGAATTGGAAAGAATAAATATTATTTACAATGATGCCTGGAGTAATAATTGGGGTTTTGTTCCAATGACGGATGAGGAATTCAATTATTTAGCAAAAAAATTGAAACAGATCGTTGATCCAAGGTTGGTTTTCATAGCTGAAGTGGAGGACGAGCCTGCAGGATTCTCATTGGCTCTTCCTGATGTAAATGTTGCCCTTAAAAAAATAAATGGAAGGCTTCTTCCATTTGGCATTTTAAAGTTAATGAGAGAGTTAAAGAAGGTTAAAAAAATTAGAGTCATTACCCTCGGCGTAAGGCAAAAATTCAGATTTTTAGGCATAGATTCTGTTTTTTATTATAAAACCATCACAGATGGTATAAAAATAGGTTATGAAGAAGCTGAAATGTCATGGGTTCTTGAAGATAATGTTGTGATGAACAGATTGCTTGAAAAACTGGGAGGTCAAATTTATAAAAAATACGCTATCTATGAAAAAGAAATTTAAAGCCAACTGTTTTCTTTGTACCATTGAACGGTATTTTGTACGCTTTTCTCCAAATCATTTTCAGCCTGAAAGGAAAGGATTTTTTCAGCTTTTTTTGTGTCGCATGTCCAGTATGGATACCTCATCTCTTTGAATTTATCGAGTGTGAAAATAGATGGAGATTTTTTAAAATTATTGAGAAAGGTTGAAATCGAAGCTGCAATGTATACAAAAGGAGTTGGAAATTTTAATTTGATTGTTTTTGTAGGGTTTAGATATTTTACAAGAATGTTTAAAAATTCATCGAGAGAAAAGGACTCTGTATGAGCAATATTTATAATTTCTCCAGATTTAACGTATTTTTCGGCGGAGAGAAAAATTCCGTTTACAAGGTCGGAGATGTAGCAAAAGCTATAAAATTTTCTTCCCCATCCAATATACGGAAGGAATCCTTTGTTCACCATTTTAAAGAAAATGTATGTATCCTTATCTCTTGGACCGAATATAGCAGGAGGTCTGACTATTACAACAGGGAATTTCTCTTTGTAAAGAATTACCTGATTTTCTGCCATAAACTTGCTGAGACCATATTTGCTAACAGGTTGAGGAACATCGTCTTCTCTTTTTGGAGTTCCGTCAAGAGAAGGTCCTGCTGAGGATAAAGTTGAAACATGAATAAATTTTTTTGGAGATATGTTATTTTTCTCAATGATTTCAAGAAAACTTTTTGTGCCCATAAAGTTTATCCTCATAAAATCATTTTTTTTAGTTTCTTTGGTGATTCCTGCTACATGAAAGATGTAATCAATATCTTTTGGCATCGAAGGGATGTGGAATAAATTGCCCTCTACGAATTCGATATTTTTATTTTTTAACCACTTTGGGTTTTTGATATTTCTTATGAGCGCATATACTTTAAAATTATTTTTTAAAAGCAAATCAATCAAATGGCTTCCAATAAAGCCAGTTCCACCTGTTACAAATGCGTTCATAGAAAAGAATTTTATTTTAATTAATTATATCAGTCAAACTTGATTAGTCAGGAGGGAGAAATGGATATATTTGAAAAATGCGCAAAGTTTACAAGACCACAAGAGGCACAAGCTATCGGCATGTATCCCTATTTTACTCCCATTGAAGAGGCAAGGGGAAACAGGGTAAGAGTAAACAACAAAGAAATGATAATGGTTGGTTCTAACAATTACCTTGGTCTTCTGGATCATCCAAAGGTGAAAAAGGCTGCCCAGGATGCAGTCGAAAAATATGGAGCGAGTACCTGTGGTTCAAGGTTTTTAAACGGAACGATAGATTTACATATTGAGCTGGAAGAAAGGCTTGCTAAATTTATGGAAAAGGAAGCTGCTCAGTGTTTCAGCACTGGTTTCCAGACAAACCTGGGATGTATATCTGCAATCGTGGGAAAGGATGATGTGATTATAATAGATAGGGCAGTTCATGCATCTATCATAGACTCTGCAAGACTTTCATACGGAGAAGTTTACAAGTTTAGACATAATGACATGGAAGACCTTGAAAGAGTTCTTTCAATGCTCTCTGATGGAAAAGGAAAATTAGTTATAGTGGATGGGGTGTTCAGCATGGAAGGAGATTTATCCAACCTTCCTGAGGTAATCAGATTATCAAAGAAATATGGAGCAAGGGTTATGGTAGATGATGCCCACGGGGTTGGAGTTCTTGGAAAGAAGGGAAGGGGAACTTCAGAACATTTTAATCAATTGGATGAAGTGGATATCATAATGTGTACTTTTAGCAAATCTTTTGCTTCTTTAGGAGGGTTTATCGTTGCAAGAAATGATGTTATTTCTTATGTAAAGCATTTCGCAAGGTCATTGATTTTTAGCGCCTCGATTACTCCATCTTCAGCAGCGGCAGCTCTTGCTGCCCTTGACATTATTGAAAATGAACCTGAAAGAAGAGAAAGATTATGGAAAATAACTGAAAGGATGAAAAAAGCTTTTAATGAGATGGGTTATAACACGGGAGAAACTGAAACTCCGATCATACCGATTATAATCGGTGATGATGAGAAAACATTTGCCCTGTGGAAACTTTTGAGAGAATTTGGAATATTTGCTAACCCGATAATTTCTCCAGCTGTTCCTCCTGGAAGGTCATTGATAAGAACATCATATACTGCTACCCATACAGATGAAGAGTTGGAGATTGTTTTAGATGCTTTTAAAAAAGCAGGACAGATGTTGGGCTTAATTTAGAACTCCTTATTAGAATTCATAGCTTCGTCAGCATTTTTTGAATCCTTTATAATCTTCTTTACTTTATCCAGATGCACTTCTATATCCATTTTCTCCTCCTGATTAATTCAATTAATTCTTTTCCTCACCATGAAGTAACTCTTTTGTCAGAATAGATTGAATTTCATATTTTAGTTGATTTAAAGTGATTAGTAAATGGGAAATTTAAGATTAGAATGTATAATAAAGCCTTTTCAAGAAAACAATCTACAGATCCAATACTTTTTTAATATATCTCTCAGTATTTGATTTCCTAAACTAATTGAGAAATTAATTTGACAAGTTAAATTCTAACTGCTTAAATAGAAAGCCTCAAAGGGGAAAATAAAGGATGAATCATTCATCAAAATCTCTCATGGAGAAACTCCTCTCTCTACAGAAATCTGAGAATTTCTTAGAGATTCTACTTTTAGATTATCTCAAAAGATTTATTCGTATCGCTGATGTATCATTTGGCTCATTTTTTATATTTAAAAAAGAAAAAAATGATTTCTCCCTAATTACAATGAAAAAAATAGGAGAGTATGAGAAAAAAGAGAAAATCCTCAAAAGAATGGAAGAGGAAAGAAAAAAAGGAATAATCCCTCATGTCATTCATACAATGAAACCATACATAACAAATGACTGTGAAAAAGACCCATTTCATGTATCATTTAGAAAAGAAAAAATACTCTCAGAGATGGTAATTCCATTTGATATAGATCAAGAAAGAATAGGAATTTTAGTTCTACCCTCCATGAGGAAAAACCACTTCAAAGAATCCCATCTAAAAAGAATTTTGCCTCTCATAAACCAATTTCTCTTTGATTATCTTTTCCTCTTAGAGTTTTTTAGATACTTAAAAGAGAAAAAGGGATTTAAGAAAGATTCATATTATATCAGACAAGGCTCTCCAAATATTATTTTATACAATTGTAGTGCTACAATTATGAATTCCATAAAAAACATACTAAATTCCTTTAACACAATCGATACTTATGAAATAAAAGAAATGCTAAAAATTTTAGAAGAAAAACCAATTGAATTTATCCTCATGGATTGTAATTTCAAATGCCACTCAAACAGATGTTGGAACCTTTTCCATCTTCTTAAAGGAAATTCCCAAACTCCCCTTGGGATAATAAGACAATTAGGGATAAAGGAATTAAAGAAAGATATCCTCTCCAAATCCTTCCTCTGCTCTTTCTTCCATAATGAAAACCTCGCCCAAAAGCAGAAAAACATAATGGATCTAATAAAGAAATCAAGATACTATGGGTGTTCTCCTCAATTTGGAATTCATGAGAGTCAAAATCTCTATAGAATTGCAAAAATTCAAAGATCTTTAATTGAAGAACCATTCCATGAAACCAGAAGATCTTTTCTGGCGAGAAGCGTTAATCTCTCTCCTTCACATCTCTCATACATTTTTAGGAAAATAACTGGCCAATCCTTAGAAGAATTTTCAATCAAAGTTAAGATGTGTCACTCCCTTTGGATTCTTCTTTCTGAGGATAAGTCTGTAAAAGAAATAGCGCTAAGCAAAGGATACCATGATCCCCTTTCTTTCACAAAGTGTTTCACCAGAATATTTGGATTTCCCCCTTCTTCTATCAGGAAAAAATCATAATTTCTTCTTATCATCTAACATAAAGCCATATTTTCGAACATAAAGCCATACGATTTTTCTTGAAAAGTACTTCAAGATATTTTATTTAGAGAGAGGCTGTTCAAAAATAAATAGGGTTTTATGAGGAGCTTTGAAGTGAAAATAAAGTTAAAGCAATTTGAAAAGCAAGTAAAATTTAGGCTCTTCGCAATAAATCCTCAAAATCAAAGTTGCGGTAGACAAAAAAGCGAAAGGTCCGGAAAACATTTATTTACAATAAATTGCAAATTTTTAAACAGTCTAAAACTATTATAGGAGGGAAAAAATGATAAAAGCAAAAAGAATTTCTCCGTTATTGGCAGTTACAATATTCATGTGGTTTTTGATCATCGTATTTAGTGCTCTGCCAACATTATCACTTGAAAAGGCCGGTTATGAATGCTATGAGATACGGGGTTGTACGGGAAACATGGGATGTGAGGGTGATGTAGCATGGCATGTTGAATGTGATCTATATTGTCAGACGGGCGGAACTCAGGTTCAGATTAAATGTCCCAAAAAATAATTTAGACAATTAAAGACAACTCATTTTCTTAAAAATAGCGAGATGAAGGAAAAAATTCTTCAGATATTTCCCTTTAATCAATAAGTGGGAGGGGAAATTGGTTTATCACCACCCAAAAAATCTGAGAGAATTAATCTCAAAAAAGATAACTCAAGAAATTAACCAGAGAGAATGAATCTTACTAAAAAACTATTCATGCAAAAATTTTTAAAAATCAAAATTCAGAAGGAAAGATAAAATTAATATAGATCCTCAATTAAATATGGAAAAAAGAAAGAATTGATTAAAATTTTTGACTTAAAACACAAAAATTGAGAAAAAATTTTAAAAAAGGCGTTCTTATCATAGTTTTCCTAATCTCTTTAACATTTTTAATTATACAGATCTTTATGATTTTTTCCCACAACATGAAGTTTAACAATATAATAGCGAAAATTCCCTTAATAAAAAAAGAGGAATCTTCTTTCTCATATTTTTTGAAGCTGGGAGAAAATATTACTTATTATGACTGGCTTGAGCAACTTCAATTAATTATCGACAAAGAAAACTCCAAATATTATGTAGCCTCGTTATTTACAAGAATATGCATGTCATGTAGAAGCGGATTTATAATTAAAGAACTAAAAGAATTATACAATCTAAATAACAATTTAGCTTATTTTCTAATTATTGTATCTAGAGATTTCAATGAAAAAGATATAAAAAATCTAAAGGAAAATCTCGGAATAGAATTTTCAGTGATCAGGGCAGATAAAAAATTAGCAAAGAGATGGAATCAATTAAGGGATAGATATGATCTTAATTATCTTGTCTTTGTAATAAATGAAAATGGGGATATTATTAATATTATGGACACAAGAAGTCCTCATGATGTTTTTATATATCTGCGAAGAATTCTTACCTCATAAATTACATGTTTACAAAAAAAATATGGACCTTAATTAACTGCCTGATTTTTGGAACAATTATCTTTGAAGGCGTGGTAGCCCTAAATAAACCCTTTTTTGTCCAAGAAGAAAGAGAGAGAAAATGGAAACAACTTCAAATTTCTTTTCCTGTTCCAGAAGGTGCATCGTACCTTCAATATGAATTTTCTTTTCCAAAAAAAGAGCTTGAGAAAGAAGATATATTTTTTCACTATCCGTTCTTCCTCTCTTCAGATAATGAAGATAATATTTATGTGTCTGATTGGAGAAGAAATTTCATATTGAAATTTAGTTATCATGGAGAATTCTTAAAAATAATCGGGAGAAGAGGACAGGGACCAGGAGAATTCTTGAACCCATTAAATATATGTTTCGATACCAAAAACAATCTTATTGTATATGATAGTAATAATGGAAGAATCCAAATATTCAGTCCTGAAGGGGAATACATAAATAGCTTTAAGGTATTCAAGACATTGAGTTCTATAGCTGCAAGCGGTCAGTACTTAATTTATACAAGCCCAAAAAGCGTACAGGGACCGCTTATAGAAATATATAATGCTGAAGGCAAAATGGTCGATTTTTTTGGAGAAAGAATAAATTTTAAATACAATACGGTTTCCCATAATGAGGTACATTTATCCATAAATAATGAGGAAGAATTATTTGTTGCATGGAAATATTTCCCCTTCGTCAGAAGATACGCAAAAGAAGGCAAATTGCTTTCAGAATATTCAATTAAACATAAATTGATGCAAGAGAGGGCAAAACATAACTATAAAGCTCGAATGATCGATGGGCGCTTAGAATTAAACGAAATTATAAAAGCTATTAGAGCGAAGGAAGATGGATTTTATCTTTTTTCCTATTACCCCCGCATTGAGATTTTAGAATATAATAGTAAGGGTGAGATAAAAAATATTTATTGGACAAACTCGCCATCTTTTGATTATATAGGAGGTGATTTTATAGTAATGGAAAAAGCGAAAGAGAAGGCTTTTTACGTTTTACAGATTTATCCAGATCCAAAAATTGATGTATTCTTCGCAAAGTAATAAAGGGATATTTTTTTCCCGAGCGATGTCTGAGGTGAGTCTTTGTCTCGATTTTCCCATCCACCCATCGTAAGGAATTGTAAAATACGATTCAAAAAGATGTCAAGGGCGGCTTGAGAGCTCGAGGATGTGTCTTTGAAGCCGTTTGAGGCACCAAAAACCCGCAAATAACTCAGACCTTTCCCCCAAGGCAAAGAGAGATCCATGAAAAATATTCACCGCCAGTCTCGGCGGCCATCAAGAGACGCAGGAAATTCCTCTGGAACGCTGGAAGAAAGGCCTCAGAGAAAGTCGAGGAGAGCTCCGCTCCATCATTCCACTATGAATCTTGAGGATATCTTTTCTATTCATTCAGATAGGACTGTGAGCAAAGATGTAGAAGTAAGTTTAAGGGGAGACGATTGAAGGTGAATCGGTTTCAGCAGGAATATACCATCAATTCGGAGATTATGCCTATGTACAGGAGAATCCTGATTTAAACCCAAAGAAGGCTGTCCATTATTCCATTAGCTACGATAGTGTCAAAGATGAAGATGCCTTCAGGATCACCCTTTATAATAAAAGATACATAAACCTTTTCCTTTTTGAAGGCAACCGCGTTACCAACAATGGTTACGGATATGCCCGAGGTTCAGAACTTTTTATAAAGAGGAATAGAAATTCATACGATCTCATCTTTGTTTATAACTTTCTCAGTTCCAAAAGAAAGGAAGAGGGTATTCTTTCCCTTGCGAGATCCCCATATGAGATAGATCATTCCTTTACAGCAATTTTTACTCTGAAAAGGGGATACGATTCCATAGGAATAAGATGGTCTTATGCCTCAGGCCTTCCATATACTCCCTCTTTAGGAAATGAATGGGATGAGGAGAGGAGGATTTATAAACCTATATGGGGCGATCCTTTAAGTAAGAGGTATCCGCCCTATAGAAGGGTAGATATAAGTGGGAAAAAGGTCATGAAATTGGCTGGAAGAATGTTCGTCCTCTACATAGGTATAATGAATATTTTTAATCACAAAAATACCCTTCGATATGAATACAGCGAGGATTTTTCTTCCCAGAGAACAATCGGATCTATTTTTTCAAGAACATTTTTCTTTGGTTTCTATTCTCCTTTTTAACCTCCTTAGATTTTGAGCTCATCTCTTGATTCAGAAATGAAGATTTATTTTCAGCTTACAATTGAACAGGAGTTCCCCAAACTTTGTTGCGTTTAATATAGAAAGCTATAAAATTTCTACAATCAATTTTGCTACATTATCTAAAAATTTCGAATCTTCTTCATTAAAAGCATTTATTTCATCAGAATCAATGTCTATTTCTCCAAGAACTTTGTCATCTTTCTTTATGGGAACGACTATTTCTGATTTTGTGGATGGAAAGCAAGCCAAATATCTTGAATCAAGTTCCACATTCGGAATTAATTCTATTTTGCCAGAGGATGCAGCTGCTCCACAGATGCCTTTTCCTATAGGAATTTTTACATGCTCGGTTGAAGCCGGTCCTTTCCATGGGCCAAGGATTAGATTATCTCCATCAACTAAGTATATTCCTACCCAGCTATAATGACTGAAATTTTGTTCAAGATAGCTCACTATAGAATTCATAGCTTCGTCAGGATTTTTTGAATCCTTTATAATCTTCTTTACTTTATCCAGATGCACTTCTATATCCATTTTCACCTCATGATTAATTCAACCTGAATTACGCAAACCTATTTCAACGCCCTTGTAGGGCAGGGCTTTAGTCGTGCTTGTTAGGTGATATAAAGCAAACTTAAAGGCTTGCCCTCCAATAGGTTGCAATAAACCTTGCGTAATTCGGGTTCAATTAATTCTTTTCCTCACCATGAAGTAACTCTTTTCTCGGAATAGATTGAATTTCATATTTTAGTTGATTTAAAGTGATTAGTAAATGGGAAATTTAAGATTAGAATGTATAAAAAGCCTTCACAGAAAACAATCTACAGATCCAATACTTTTTTAATATATCTCTCAGTATTTGATTTCCTAAACCGATTGAGAAATTAATTTGACAAGTTAAATTCTAACTGCTATTTTTATCTTGTTTTTTTACTTCCCGCTTTTCTTAATATTATCAAATTTTGTAATTCAAAAGGCTGATGTTAGGTAGCTCTCAATTTTATAAGAGAACCTGCCATTGTAAGATTTTTATTAAGAAGAGATAAGATTTAAAAATGAATTTATCCCAGTTATGTTTGGATTCTTTAGAAAATTGCATATTCCGATGGATCTGGCCACTGATTCCGAACGAAACCGGCCACCTATAGGAGCGACGCTGGTTAATCATTATCCTTCCATTTTTGCCCGGCACTTTCTCTTCTGATTTAGAATGATTTGAAAAAACTGAGAATGAAGCTATACTGGGAATCACAAAAACAAATCAATGAGGCTTCTAAAAATGAGTTACAAAATTATGCAATTTTGTCTAAATAATAAAAAACATGACATTGGAAGAATTCTCAATCAAAGTTAAGATGTATCATTCCCTCTGGGTTCTTCTTTCTGAAGATAAGCCTGTAAAAAAAATAGCGCTAACTTTAGGATACCATGATCCTCTTTCTTTCACAAAGTGTTTCACCAGAGTATTTGGATTTCCCCCTTCTTCTATCAGGAAAAAACCATAATTTCTTCTTATCATCTAACATAAAGCCATATTTTCGAACATAAAGCCATACGATTTTTCTTGAAAAGAACTCCAAAATATTCTATTAACGACCTGAAAGGAGGTAAAAAATAATGGAGATTGTAAAGGTAGGAGAGAACAAATACTTGAGCGGTGAGCTTGTCGCTCCAGGTGGATGGTGTTGCTGTTGTAATTGCTGGTGCTGGGTGGAGATTCTCGCTGAATGATGAGTGATTTGATTACCAGGGGCCTTTATAAGGCTCCTGGTAATCTCGGTCAAGGAGGAGTTAATGATAAAAATAGGAAGGGAGAGAAGATCTGAGTTACGAGATGATGATAAAATAAGATGGAATCCTTATTATAGAATTGTTAAGTTAACCCCGGATGAGATTTACATTACCCATGGTCTTCGATCAGTTTATAGTTTTTCTATTGTAGATAATAAAGAACTTCATGTAATAGGGAAGATGACAGATATGTTGCAGTCTTCTGTTTCGTTGAAAGATTTGGTTAATAACTTAAATTTGTCCTCTAAACATATTCCTTACATAAATGAGACCATAGAATCTTTTTATAAAAAAGGAATAATTGTTAGAGAAAATGAGTGTTTTCTGCCTTATTACCAAGTCCACTATAAAACCCTTCCCACGCTATCAAATGCTAATATTGGTTTGATAGGGGCTGGTTTTATAGGAATGAGAGTCGTTCAGAATATTCTGTCAATGCAAGTAGGAAAATCTATTATGATAGCGGATGACAGAAAAATCTCAAATAAAGAGATTGAAAGCAAAAATTTTCTATTTTTCTTAATGGATGGAGCTTGTGGTGACAGAAGTAATTATATCCATATTTTAGCTAAATATCTTCAAAGATTTGAAACCTTGGGAGATAAAGTTGAAATTCAATATTTTAATGTTTTAGATGAGCAGACCTTAAAAAATATCCTTAGATCTTCAGATATAACAATAATTGGGATGGAAAGATATCATCCGCGTCTTTTTTCTGAAATTAATCTCTTAGCTCATGAAGAAAAGGCTTCGATACTTTATAGTTTTGTTGATGGAAGTTTAGGAATTGTGGGTCCTTTAGTAATCCCAGGGGAAACAGCTTGTTATACCTGTATGGAAGCCTCTCTTGAGAGTTCCATGACGAATCCATTTGCATTTACTACTTTTAAAACATTTATGGAGAAGCAGGAAGAATATGGAGAGAATCAATCTTTAAGCGGGATTCCTCCTTTATATGATATAGTTTCAGGTTTTGTTGTAGATAGTTTCATAAGATTTTTTTTAAGTGGTGATAGTGTTCCAATTATAAATAGAGCTCTTATTATAGACTTTGAATCTCTTGAAATGGATCTTCAAGATATTTTGAAAATTCCGGGCTGCCCTGCATGCTCCACTTTTGGAATTCCTCAAATGTCGCCCACAGCATTGTAATAAAGGAGGGCTTATGGCATGGAGATATAATGAATATGAGCAGGAGATAAGTGCAGGGATTTTAACCCTTTATCCAATTATTCCACCTTTTAAATCCTTGATTCTCAGGAATACTCCTTTATCAGCTATTTTGTCACGGCATAGTGCTGGCAAAATTTCCATCGAAGAACTTTATCATGAAAATAGTAAATTATCAAAAGCCATATCAAATTTTGAAAATATTTATGGCTATTTTAAAAATATAAAGTACATACAAAAAAGCCAAACAAAAGAGATGGAAAGTTTTATAAAGTTGGGGGAGATGTATAAGTCATTGGATATGCTTCAGGAGGTGGATAAAAAAATCTTAAATAAATTAAAAAGTGTACTTCCTATCTATCTTGGTTTTTATGTTCTATTTAAAGAGGATAGATGTCGTTTGTTTAAATTTTTAAGACCCGCTTATCTCCAATTGATAAAAGAGAAAAATATAGATATAGCTGGATTTATAAAAGAGAATATCTTCCTCGATGAATCATCAAATTATAATATTCAAAAGACTTCAAAAATCATTTTTGTATATGGCAATCACATCGTTGCCAAATCTGCTTTTGGAGTAAGAGGTTACCGAGTTATTCTTTTTGACTGCGGAAGAACTATTCAAATGATAGAAGATTTGGCAGGCAGTTGGAATCTTCCCTCTATATCTGCTTCTCTTTTTTATGATTTGCCAGTGAATAAGTTTCTTGGTCTTGACGGCAGAGGTTTTTCAGTCCATGGAATTATCCTTTTAGGAGAAAAGGAAAATAATGAGAAGCGATAGAGAATTTGAGATTATAAAAATATTTGAAAAACAGATAAGATTAAACTTAGAAAAGGAAGCCATTACTATTTTAATTGATGAATTATTAAAATATACAGATGAAGATCTTAAAAAATTCTCCACAATAGCTACATATACTATTCCTGATTCGGTCTGTATTTGTAAAGAATATAATGATGCCTTGCAGATTAACCTCCCAGAACCATATATTACAAAAATGGCGTTGGATGAAGTAATCTTAAGCAGAAGGTCGATAAGAAATTACAAAAAAACATCCATTTCTCTAAAAGCTTTATCAACTCTTTTGTTTTATTCTTATGGAGTAAGAGAATATTCACCAGCTTACAATTTTGATAATTTTCCCTTCCGGACTGCCCCTTCAACTGGAGCACTTCAAGGAGTTGAGCTTTATATTATTGCTAATAATATCCAAGGTATAAAAGAAGGGCTATACCATTTTAACCCATTAAAAAGGTGCATAGAGCTCCTTTATGAGGGAGTCTTTAAAGGAAAGATGAAGGAGCTTTGCCCAGGTCAGGAATTTGTTGCTGAGGCAAGTATAATTATAGCCCTTACCATTGTTTTAAGCAGGGGTTTATGGAAATATCACACAAGATATTACAAATATGCTTTTGTTGATGTTGGGTGTGTTGCTCAAAATATACATTTAGTAACTTGTGCTTTAGAGTTAGGATCGTGTTTGATTGCTGGATTTGATGAGAATGATTTAAGTCGACTTCTTCAACTGAATAAAGAGGAGGAGATACCAGCACTGTTAATTTCAGTAGGGGCAAAATAGACCTGGTCTTGGAAAGGATAAAGATTCAGATTGGTAAGAAAAGGGAGAAAAGATGAAAATAAAGATAATTAATAAGAAGTTAGAGTTTTTACCAAATTTAATGAATGCAGGAGATTTCTGGGCTATAGAAGAGGCTCTTAGGATGTATAATCCGATCGTGGGTCCAATAAAAAGTATAACTTCCCAATTTAATACACCTTGTGGAGTTCCTATTTATTGTTTCACAGCTCACCATTTTGACTTTCATAAGGTAATCGGAAAAAAAGTTTCCAAAGACTTTATTCCTGCAGGAGGTAAAGGAAGAACATTATGGGGTGCTTTTATGGGAACTTTGGGAGAGGCAATAGAAAGGTTCTTGCCCTTAATCTCCTATGATTTTTTAAAATCTCGAATAGTTTATGGAACTCCAAAAGGTTTGCAAAGAGAAGGCTATGAAGTTTTAGGACCTGATAGGCTATATTTATTTGCAAAAGAACAATATAAGAAAAGTTTTTTTAAACAATTCACTGAAGATACATATTTAGGGTGGATCGATGGCGAAAATGTGCTGACCAAAGAGAAGATTTATGCTCCTGCTCAGCTTATTATTTTTGGATACAAACCAGTTAAAGGAGAGATTCCCATTGGCTACGCAGTCTCAGGGGGACTTACTTGCCATACTGACGAAGAGGAGGGAAGATACCATGGATTCACTGAATTCATCGAAAGAGATCAATTGAACATAAGATGGGTATGTGGTTTCCCTCCAAAAGAAGTGGTCCTTGACTCTGATAATTTTGCTCTTCAGAAGCTCATGGATGGGTTTTTCTTTTTTGACAATCCATATGTAAAAATGAAGATATATCATTGGTCATTGGATTTGCCAGAAGTTCATGTTTTATCGATCCATTGTGTTAATACATCCTCTATAAAAGTGAAATATTTACCCGGGGTGGGAAGTGATGTGTCTTTTTATCATGCATTGAGAAAAGCCCTCGCAGAACTTGGGCAAGCTGATAAAGTATATTTTACAGTTGCTTCTGGCGAGGGTAAATTACCTTATTGGATGGATATCTCTCCAGATGCTAAGTTTGAGGAGGTATCCGATCTTTTTAAAACAATAGCTTATTATGGGTTTGATAAAAATTTAAAGAAAGTCGAGGACTTCTATAATAGATCCGAGAAAGTTCAGCATTCTTCTTTGGTCATCTCAGAAAGTAAAGAGAATGGAAGGAATAAATATCAAAAACTTCTGAAGATATTGAAAGAAAAGAAACTTACACCATTGTGCTTTGATCTTACTCCACCCTGCTTCCAGAAACTTAAACTCCAAAGATGTTTTATTCCAGAGCTCACCATGTATTTTATAGTTCATGGGTATTATGGCCACATAAGATACTATAATTTGGGCAAAGAATTGGGTTTAGTTACAAGGATCTTTTCTTTTGATGATTTAAATAAAGCTCCCCTTCCTTTTCCATGAGAAATGTATGAGAAACTGGAAAGATGAGAAAATTTAAGTTTTTTTTAAAATACAACTTAATATTTTTTGCGGGTGCGCTGTCAATTCTCTTCTTATTTATTCAGCACTTCAATCTATATTTTGATGTAGGTTTTAAAAAAATAGAACTTTTGCCTGAGGTTTTTTTTATAAGCATAATTTCTGGAAGTGTAGGAGTATTGGTGTACTTTGTAGATAGAAAATTAACAAAGTTCAGCTCTTCATTAGTTCATCCCCATCTTTCCTCATCAAGGTTTCGTGGGATGATGGATGTCCTGAATTTTAAGGATCTTTTGAAAAATTTTTCTTCATTTGCTTTTTTATTTACTAGTATTGTGGCTTCTTTTTATGAAGAGATATTATTCAGAGGATTGGGAATATTTTTACTTTTCAGATATTTTCATATAAATTTAGTAGTTTCAGTAATTTTAATTGCTTTGTTATTCGGAATTTATCATATATTTTTATCAAAAATGGCCATCTTACCCAAGTTTGTAGCTGGGTTAATTCTCGGCTATTTATACATTATCACCGATCACATATTTTACCCAATTGTTGCTCATTTAATATGGAATGTATTTATCTGGAAGGCATGGAAAAATGCCTATAGAAATTTCCTAAAGGTAAAAAACCATGTCCAGGTGCCAGAGCAGAAAATATGGTTATGGTAATCTAAAGAGAAAAATTGAATTTATTAGTGCAAGAGGCCTGAGTTAGTATTTTTATGTTATTATATAATTGAGTTGGAAGTTTGAGATGAGGAAGATTATTGTCGTTAAAAACCTGACCAAGAGATATGAGAATGTAGTGGCTGTTAATGATGTCTCCTTTGAGATTGAAGAAGGAGAGATATTTGGAATCCTTGGACCCAATGGAGCTGGGAAGACTACCACCATTGAGATAATGGAAGGACTGAGAAAATCTGATGAAGGATATGTCAGAATAGATGGTTTTGATCCCTATGAGGGAAGGAAGGAGTTTAAGGAGCTTATAGGAGTTCAGCTTCAGAAAACAGCCATATTTCCTACCATAAAGGTATGGGAGGCAATAGATTTCTTTGGAAGCCTATACCAAAGAAGAATAGATACTGAAAGGATTCTTGAGATATTCTCTCTTAAGGATAGAAGAAATTCTTATATAAAGAATCTTTCAGGTGGAGAGCATCAGAGGTTATCAGTAGCCTTAGCCTTTGTCAACGATCCCAACTTCCTTTTCCTTGATGAACCAACCACAGGTATGGATCCTAATGTCAGAAGAGATATGTGGGAGATAATTGAAGAGAGCAGGAGAAAGGGTAAGACCATTATCCTTACAACCCATTATATGGAGGAGGCTGAAAAGCTATGTGACAGGGTTGCTATTATAGATAGGGGAAAGATCATAGCCATCGATAGACCAAAGGAACTAATAAAAAAGCTCGATGCTGATAAAAAGATAGAGTTCAAACTTGAAAGAAGGATTGATCCATATATATTCAGAATGGATGAGCGGGTAAAGAAAATTGAGGAGATAGAGGGTGAGTATACTATCTATACAAAGGATCCCCAATCTGTTTTATCCCACATCCTGACTGTCTCATCTTCCCGCGATCTTCAACTCCAGAATCTTCGCGTGATTGATGCCAACTTAGAGGATGTATTTATTTCTTTAACAGGCAGAAAGATAGAATGAAAGAATTGATTAAGGTTTCAGCGATTGAGATAAAGTTCTTTTTAAGAGAAAAGGTTGCAGTTTTTTTCACTTTTCTCTTCCCATTGTTTATCCTTTTTCTTTTTGGAAGTATATGGGGAAAAAACCCGAAATATTTTGGCTATTTAATTCCTATGCTCATAGCCATGGTAGGCTTTTCTAATGCTCTTTATGGACTTGGATTAACCTTATCTTATTATAGGGAATCAGGAATTTTTAAAAGGATAGGGATTACTCCCCTTAAAGCACACACATACATCTACGGACTTATTTTAGTCCGGGTGCTTATCATCCTGATTCAGTCATTTTTTCTTTTAGCTCTGGGTATAGTTTTGTATGGACTAAAAATAGAAGGGAATTTTTGGATTCTGCTCCTATCAATTTTAATAGGAATCCTTTCAATGCTTTCCATTGGTGGGGTTGTTGCTACCATTTCAAAGAATCATGAGACTGCTCTGGCAATCTCTAATTTTACCCTGACACCTGTTCTTTTTTTAAGCGGTGCTTTTATACCCCTTTTTCTTTTTCCCAAGGCTCTTCAACACATTGCTAAGGTAAGCCCTGTTTACTATTTTATAAAGATATTACAGGATATTATAATCTTTGGAAAAGGATTAAAGGACGAATGGATTAGCTTTTCCGTACTGATTTTTTGTTTGATCTTTTGTTTCTTGATAACTGCTAAGACCTTTAAGCTTAAAGAGCAATGAAGATATTACTGAGAATCTGGTTTTAAGAAGGATAAAATGGTTATAAGAATTTTGATCTTTTTGATTTTAGTCCTTTGTATTGGATATTCTTCCCAGAATCTATCTGAGAGTCCTGAGAAGGTCCTATTTAAGGCAAAGGAGATGATAGAAAAGGGTGAAAATCAATGGGTTTCAGAGAATTTTCTCAAAGCCAAATCCCTTCTTCAGGAGGCTTTAAAAGAGAAATTCTACATCTACCTTTTCTATTACTATATAGCCCTCTCAGACTACAGGCTTTCCATATACCATCTTCAAGCTAAGGATAAAAAAAAGGCAAAGGATTTTATAGAGGAAGGAATAAAAAATTTAGAGAGATCCATTAAAGAAAAGGGAGATTTTTCTGATTCCTACGCCCTTTTAGGAGCATTGTTGGGTTTGAAGATATCTATTTCTTGGTATCTTGCTCCATCATTGGGCCCTAAATCTTCAAAAGAGATAGAGAAAGCGATACAGCTTGATCCGGACAATCCAAGAGCTTATCTTATAAAAGGAATAAGCTCTTACAACACTCCAGTCATCTTTGGGGGAGGAGTCTCTAAAGCCACCAAGGATTTAGAATTATCTATTAAACTTTTTGAAAAGGAGAAAAAGGACTCTTCTATAGAGCCCTCATGGGGAATGGGAGAGGCATATGCAAGGCTTGGACTTTGCTATATAAAGAAAGGGGATAAAAAGAAGGCCGAGGAGATATTTATAGAAGGAATTTCCAAGGCTCCAGAATATAGCTGGCTAAGGCATCATCTTGAAAAGCTTAAAAAATCCCATAAAGAGGTGAAATAATGAAAAATTTAAAAAAACTTTATATTGTTTTTATCATCTGTTCTTTATCCTTTGGTTTGTCTTTTGAGAAGTTGGATGAAGCTAAGGATCTTCTCAAGAAAGGAGTGGATAACTGGGATATCTCTTCCATGGAGAAGGCAAGGGATCTCTTTATAAGTCTTATTTTAACAGAAAAGGAAAACCCCTATATTTACTATTACATAAGTCTTGCAGATTACAGAGTTGCCACATTTTTCCTAACCAAGGAAAAAAAGAAAGCAGAGAGATACCTTCAGGAAGGGCTGGATTATCTTGATAAAGCAATAAAGATAAATCCTGCTATTGGTGAGCTATATGCTCTCTATGGCTCCCTTTTAGGGATAAAGATAGGACTAAAGCCAGAAGAGGCTATGTTTATAGGTATGGAGATAGATAGATACTTTTCCATGGCTCTGGAAAAAGATCCTGAGAATCCGAGGGTTAATCTTCTTAAAGGAATAGACCTCCTTTATACCCCTGAGCAGTTTGGAGGGGGTGCAAAGAATGCCTTAAAATACCTTGAGAGATCCATATTATTATTTGAAAAGGAAAGGGTAGAAGATGCTCTTAAGCCCTCCTGGGGCAAGGAGGAAGCCTATACCTATCTTGGGATGGCATGGCAGAAGATGGATGAAAAAGAGAAGGCTTATGAAGCCCTTAAAAAGGCCCTGGAGATAAACCCATCCTTTGGATATGCAAGGATTCAGCTTAATCAACTTGAAAAATCAAAAAAGGAGCCTAAATGACAAGATGGTTTATTTTTCTTATATTTTTATCTTCATTTTCTCTTTTTGCAGAAGAAAATACTATAAAGGGGAAAATCTTAGATAAACGCACCAAAGAGGCTATCCCAGCCTATGTCATGGTTAAGGGAACCTCTCAAGGAGTCACTGCTTATGAGGATGGTTCCTTTGAGATTAAAACAGATAGAGAGGAGGTGGAGCTAATCATATATCTTATTGGCTACAAAACTAAAGAGATAAGAGCTAAAAAGGGTGATTTTCTTGAAATTGAGCTTGAGCCTGAGCCGATTTCTTCCCACGAGGTTTTAGTCACTGCCGAGAGTCGGGTCTCTGATGATAAAAGTCAGAAGACAGTGACCCTCACGATGATGGATGTTTATAATAACCCTGGAGCTGCTGGAGATCCTGTATATGCAGCTCAGATTCTTCCTGGAGTTAATACAATTCCAGATGCAGCTAATCTCATAATAAGGGGAGGTGCTCCTGATGAGGTTGGATATTACTTAGATGGAATAGAGATAGAATATCCCTATCAAAGTGAATCTTTGAAAGAAGGCTATTTCAGCATATTTGACAATCAAATGATCGATAGCTTTTCAGTTTCTACTTCAGGTTTTTCCCCCAGATTTGGTGATGCCCTTTCAGGGGTTGTGGATATAAGCACCAAGGATCGGGTTACAAAGAAACAGTTGGCCATAGGCTTATCTATTCTGGGTCTGAACAGTTTTACAACCTTGCCCTTTGGGAAAAGGGCAAGCTTCATCGGAAGTTTAAGTGCTGGTCATTCCAATCTTATGACTAAAATAAATGGACAAAAAGGCTATCTCTTTAAGAATGGAGAATCTATTGGAAAGCTCATCTTTAATATAAGTAATAAAACCAACCTTAGGCTGCTTTACCTTCTGCATGAATATCGATTTCTCGATAAGGTGGGAGATTTTACTACAAAGACATCAAATCAAGTGTTTGGTTTGACCCTTAATACCATCCTTTCCAAAAATCTTTTTTCAAGACTCATTTTATCAACGGTAAATCATAGAGCTTCATATCTTTTCCCATTCTTTTCCTTTGGGTTGGAAGGTTCCTCAATTGAGGGAAGATTTGGTCTTACATGGGATTTCAAAGGACACCTGATAGAATCAGGTTCTGAGTTACAAAGAAAAAAGACAGATTTAACATTCAAAGGATCAGAGAGCTTTAGCTCTGAGGGAAATAGATTCGGATTCTACCTTAATGATAAATTCAGAGTTATTGATAATCTTTTTGCTTCAGTGGGAATTCGATCTTCTACCCTTGATCTGATTAACTACAGGCCGAGTTGGGATCCAAGATTCTCTCTGGCATACCTTTTAACTCCTTCTCAGATCCTCAGGTTTTCAGCAGGAATATACCATCAATTCGTAGATTATGCCTATATGCAGGAGAATCCTGATTTAAAACTAAAGAAATCTGTTCATTATTCCATTAGCTACGATAGTGTCAAAGATGAAGACGCTTTCAGGATCACCCTTTATAATAAAAGATACATAAACCTTTTCCTTTTTGAAGGCAACCGCGTTACCAACAATGGTTATGGATATGCCCGAGGTGCTGAACTTTTTACAAAGAGGAATAGAAAGTCATATGACCTCATCTTTGTTTATAACTTTCTCAATTCCAAAAGAAAGGAAGGGGGTATTCTTTCCCTTGCGAGATCCCCCTATGAGATAGATCATTCCTTTACAGCAATTTTTACTCTGAAAAGGGGATACGATTCCATAGGAATAAGATGGTCTTATGCCTCAGGCCTTCCATATACTCCCTCTTTAGGAAATGAATGGGATGAGG
>JBFLYD010000050.1 GCA_040756905.1 Acidobacteriota bacterium | reverse complement strand
TCTGAGCGATATATCGACGAGCATCTAAAAATCTGCGAAGTGAGTGAGAATAATCTTCTATATTTATTCTATCGAAAGAGAAATAATATAACGAACGGGAGCGAGAGAGAATATAGAAGATAAGAGAGGATAAGAGTCTGAGTGATAGGAGATTATTTGAACGAACGAGCATAGATTTTGATGCGAGGAGATCTGAGCGAAGGGGATGGTTGACCTCTTTTAAGGGGTTCCTATTTAACCTCAAGTATTACAATTGCTGAGGCAAATTTTGTGTCGTGGGATAAGGATATGTTGGAGATTAACTCAAAATCAAAAGGATTTTTAAACTTAAAATATGGTTTTCCAGAGTCTTCCTTTAACACTTCCACATCCTTCCAGACAATTCTTCTTCCAAGAGCTTTAAAAAGAGCTTCTTTTGCTGCAAACCTTGCTGCCAAATGAGGGTAGGGATTTTTTTTCGACAAACAGTATTTAAGTTCGCAATCTGTATAGATTCTCTCCTGAAACCTCTTGTTCGATTCACAAGCATTCCTTATTCTATCAATTTCCACCTGGTCGATTCCTATTCCGAATATCATTTCTCCCTTCTCTTCCTATGGAAGGTTACGGCGAATCTGTGGGCTTCATCTCTCACTCTCTGAATAAGCTTTAAAAAATTTGATATACTCTCGAGTTTTATCCCATCCTTTTTCAAATCAGAATAAATAATCTCTTCGCCTTTAGCAATTGAAATTACAGGAATGTCTTCAATTCCAAGCTCTTTCAAAGCTTTTTTTGCAGCATTCAACTGAGCTTTTCCTCCATCTATTACTACTAAATCAGGAAATTTAGCATTTTCATCGATTAATCTCTTATACCTCCTTTTTACTATTTCATAGATAGAATAAAAATCATCAATCCCTTCAACGTATTTTATGATAAATTTTCTGTAATTTTTTTTGTCAGGTTCGCCCTCAAAAAAAGATACCATAGATCCAACTGTTTCCTTTCCGGATATATGGGATACATCAAATCCTTCTATCCTCAACGGTATTTTTGAAATCCCTACTATCTTTTTAACCTCCTCTAAATTATCTTTTCCTGTTAACAAAAATTTATTTTCTAACGAGATTCTGGCATTCTGATTTGCTATTTTTATCATATTCAGTTTGTTTCCACTTCTTGGAATGATAATTTCGACATTTCTATGAAATATTTCCTTTAAAAAGTCTTTTATGTAACTTAAATTTTCCGGATAAAATGGAAGGAGAATTTTTTCAGGGAAATTCATAAATTCTCGATAAAACTGGATGACAAAAGAAGAAATAATCTCGGGATCATTTTCAGCTGCAATGTTTTCAAAAATAAATTCTTTTCTATCTACAATTTTTCCTTTTCTCATTAAAAATAAAATTAAAGATACATAACCATCTTCTCGATAGTATCCAAAAATATCTTGATCTTCCAGCTCTGTGGAAGAGAATAAAGGTCTTCTTTTCAATGATTCCACTGCAAAAATGAGATCTCTCAATTGGGCTGCTCTTTCAAATTTTTCTTCTGAAGCAAAGTTTTCCATCTTTTCTTTGAGAATTTTGATGAGCTCCTGATCCCTTCCTTTTAAAAACAGTAATGCCTCTTCAATGGTTTCCCTGTATTCATCCCTGGAGATAAAACCAGTACAGGGAGCGGAGCACTGGGAGACAAAATAATCCAGACAAGGCCTTTTCCTTTTAAAATCAATTTTTTCATCGCACTGCCTGACTTTAAACCATTTGCTCAATATTCTCATGGTATTTTTAGCTGTAGAAGCAGGAGCAAAGGGTCCGAAATAAATCGAACCATCGTCTTCTACTTTCCTCACATAATAAGCACCTGGAAAATCTTCCTGATAAGTCATTTTTATGTAGGGATAGCTTTTGTCATCCTTCAATTTTACGTTAAATTTTGGCTGATGTTCTCTAACGAGGTTATTTTCAAGGAAAAAAGCATCCCTCTCTGAATCTGTTACAACATAATTCACATCATCAATTTCATCCAAGATGAAACTTGACCTTTTATCAGACCTATAAAGAGTAAAATAAGATTTAACCCTGTCTTTCAAAGATTTAGCTTTTCCAATATAAATAATTTCTTCCCTCTTATTCTTAAAAATATAAACACCGGGTTTATTTGGAAGTTTTCTTACAACCTTACCGAGGCTAACCTTCATCTCTCTAAAATATCAATCTGTATTCTTTTCAATCTCTTTATTTCATCCCTTATGGCAGCTGCTTTCTCAAATTCCAAATTCTCGGATGCTTCTTTCATCTCCTTTTCAAGTTTTTCAATCCTCTTCTTCCTCTCTTCTTCTGAAAAATAAATTTCTTTCTCCTCTGAAACACCTGTATAATCAAAATAATCTCTCTCATATGGTGAGCCTGCAAATTCATCGATTGATTTTACAATCGTCTCTGGTGTGATACCATGTTTGATATTGTATTCTTCCTGAACCTTTCTTCTCCTGTTTGTTTCTTCGATTGCATCTTTCATTGAATCTGTAACATAATCTGCATAGAGAATCGCTTTTCCATTTAGGTTTCTTGCAGCTCTTCCAAATGTCTGAATTAATGAAGTTGTAGACCTCAGAAACCCCTCTTTATCCGCATCAAGAATCGCTACAAGTGAAACTTCAGGGAGGTCAAGTCCCTCTCGAAGAAGGTTTATACCAACAAGAACGTCAAACTCTCCCTTTCTCAAAGCCTTTAAAATTTTAACTCTTTCAAGAGTTTCAATATCTGAATGCAAATATTTTGCTCTCATTCCCTTCTCGATCAAATAATCAGAAAGTTTTTCTGCCATGTTCTTCGTAAGAGTTGTTATCAGGGTTCTTTCATTTCTGTAAACTCTTTTTCTAATCTCATCTATAAGATTATCCATCTGATTTTTTATCTGCCTCACTTCAACTGAGGGATCCATAAGTCCTGTAGGTCTGATAATCTGTTCGACAACGTTTTCCTTTGCTTTTTCAAATTCATATGGGCCTGGAGTAGCTGATACAAAGATGACCTGATTTATTTTCTGTTCAAATTCATCAAATTTTAAAGGTCTGTTATCAAGGGCAGATGGAAGTCTAAATCCATGTTCAGTAAGAGTAAGTTTTCTGGATCTATCCCCTTCATACATCCCCCGAAGCTGTGGTATCGTTTGATGACTTTCATCTATGATAATCAGAAAATCTGGAGGAAAATAATCCACCAATGTAAAAGGAGGTTCTCCCTCTCTTCTTCCGCTTAAGTGTCTTGAGTAGTTTTCTATTCCATGACAGTATCCAAATTCTCGCATCATTTCGATGTCAAACCTTGTTCTTTCTTCGAGCCTCTGGGCTTCAAGGAATTTACCCTGACTTCTGAAAAATTTTAATCTTTCCTCAAGTTCCTCCTCAATTGCTTCCAGAGCCTCAAAAAGAAGAGGTTTTGGAGTTACAAAATATGATTTAGGATAAATTACGATTCTATCTCTTCTATCGATAATCTTTCCAGTTATGTTATCAATTAAATAAAGACCGTCTACTTCATCCCCAAAAAGTTCAATCCTGTAAGCATAATCATCATAAGCTGGAAATACTTCTACTGTATCACCTCTGGGCCTAAATGTTCCCCTCTTCAACTCATACTCTGACCTCTCATACTGAATTTCCACCAACCTCTCCATCAATTCTTTTCTCTTAATTCTTACGCCTAATTCGATTGGTAAGAACATTCCAAAGTAAGTATCAGGAGAGCCAATCCCATAGATACACGAAACAGACGCAACCACAATAACATCTCTTCTTTCGAAAATTGATCGAGTTGCTGCAAGTCTCATTCTATCAATTTCATCGTTTATGATTGCTTCTTTGGCAATATAAGTATCAGTTGAAGGAATATATGCCTCTGGCTGGTAAAAATCATAATAGCTTACAAAATATTCAACTGCATTCTCTGGAAAAAACCTCCTGAACTCCTGATAAAGCTGCGCTGCGAGTGTTTTATTATGGGAAATAACAAGAACGGGTTTCTGCACTCTCTCGATTACATTCGCTATGGTAAATGTCTTTCCAGAGCCGGTTACACCAAGTAAAGTTTGACATTTAACTCCTTTTCTTACCCTAGCTGAAAGAAACTTTATAGCTTTTTCCTGATCTCCTCGTGGTCTAAAATCAGATTTAAGCTCATATCTTCCAGTTATCATAATTTAATTTTGAATCAAAATTTTCTTTATTTCAATTAAAATTAAAAAAGGTCAGAAAGTAAAATATTTTTGTAATAATTGTTTGCTCGCTCTCCTATATATTCATATTCATTATTCGAAATTTAATGTTTCTTTGATATTTAGATGCTCCTCGAGATATATCGCTCAGAAGATGGCTGATCCTTTAATTTAAATTAACTGAGGAATTGAATTTAATTTCTATATGAAATGGAGGAAAAACATCTATATCTTCATTTAGGTTTTCAATTTTTAATTTTATGAAATAAAGATAATTTGACTTATATCTATAAAATTCAGGTTTTTTTACTTTAACAATATTTCCTAGGGAGACCTCATCAATTAAATTCGAGTCAAAAAGATTTATAGAAACTTTAAATTTATTCTCTGAATAATACTTCAATTCAAGATAATCCAGTTTCCTCCGTGTATAGAATGGAATGTTATAAATGCCATCCCTCATTAGAAAATAATGTCCTTTATCAACTTGATTGAAATGTCTATTCAACGAAAAAAAAGTCACAAGATTTTTTTGATACCTGTAGGTAATAGGCCTTGTTACACTTATCTGAGGGAAAATAACAAATATACCTAAATATCCAATAATACACATACCTGATAATACATAAGCAAGCTTTTTCCCTTTAAGTTTTTTAATGATTGGATATAGAATAAAAGCTAAAGCTAAGATTCCAATCCATAGATAATTTGGCGTATATCCTAAATTAGGCACCTTTATGAACGATGGCAAAAATTTTGGAAGATATATGTATAAATTACTCAAATATTCGAAAAGTACGCCTGCTCTTTCCTTATAACCTGAAGTCGTTGGCTGATAAATAAACAATGGATATTTAAAAAGTAATATCTCTTCGATTACGGAAATTATCAGCAATATATAAAACATTTTTCCTAATGCAGTATCCTTAGTTTCCCTGAGAAAATACGCTAATCCAAACGGAAATATCCAGAAAATTGCAATAATCTGTCTCGTAAATG
The DNA here is from genome assembly GCA_040756905.1 of Acidobacteriota bacterium. Classification (NCBI taxonomy): domain Bacteria; kingdom Pseudomonadati; phylum Acidobacteriota; species Acidobacteriota bacterium. The sequence continues at coordinate 10,061 of JBFLYD010000050.1, read as the reverse complement.
GTGAATACCCTCCCCTTTGTGTTAAATAAGCCAGAAATAACAAATAAGGAAATGATATAAATAACCAGCTAAGTAATTCCTTCTTATTCTCTCTCCATAATTCTTTCAATCCGAAAAAAGATAAAAAATAGAAAGGAGCATAAAATAAAAACCCTTCTCTCTGGCATAGAAAATAACTTAACAAACTTTCTATCCAGGGGATTAAATATTTTTTAAAGGATGGTAGAATTATTAATTGACTTAAAACTCCAGGGTTGACTGAAAAAGGAGATACAACTCCATAATTTAAATAAATATACCCAAAAAAAAGAAATAAAGAAATAAATATTGGGAATAAAAATAAAAATGACTTTTTCAGTCGGTCAGAGCTCTTTAGAAGAGGGATAAACAACAATAAAAATAAAGGTAAACAAATTAAATAATATTTCTGATGAAGCCATAAAATAAACCCAAATGACAGACCCATAAAGATAAACTCAAAATTTTTTTTCCATAAATTTTTTCCAGCATTATTTTCTAAACCAAGATCGTAGCTTTCTCTTAATAATCCCTCTCTTTGATTTAACAGAAAAACTATAAAAAAAGCTGCGACAATCTCAGGATAGATATGGAATGAATGAAATACAACTGGAGTAGTCAATATAAATATAAAATAAATCGATAAACAGATTTTCTCAGAAAAATTTTTAAGTTTAAGAAATCTATAAACCTGCCATCCCAATAACAGAGCAAATACTGAAATCCAAGCTCTAAATAAAAAAACGACCCAGAATCTATTTTTCAAAAGCAAAGAGACTGCATAAACTGGAATCATAAGAATTGGAAGTCCTGCAAAATGAAAAGAGTAAAGACCTCCATTTTTTCCACGAAGCCCATGATGATCGAGCTCAATTGGATGATAATGAAGATAGTCTTTATTTGTATAATTATTATCCAGGTTAAAATCAAAATCTTTCAAAATACTGTGTGCTATAATTAAATAGTGAGGTTCATCGCCTGAAAGATAAGGATTATTTATCGTAAAGAATAAACCCAGAATAAAGTAAACAATCAGTGAAAATAAAAATAATATAAGAAATTTCTTTCTCGATGACTGAAAAGTCCATTTTAAATAAAGCTTTTCTGTTATTTTGGATAAGCTTGATCGAAATATTCCTGCCAACAAAAGAATATACATAAAAGCTATCATAAAAATAATGTTTAGCAATCTTTCATAAAAATCATCCTTTATAAGATAGAAAGCTCTCATCACGGGTAAAAAAATTAATAATATTAATGGAAGGAGAAGTCTAATATTTAAAATTATTTTTTTCACTTATTCTGTTTATTTATAAATATTTAAATCTTATTTTTTCTTGAGATAATTAATAACAAAATTACTCATTAATTTAATTCCTATAAAGATGGAATCTTCCTCCGCAATAAATTTTGAAGTATGGAGGGGATAAATGTAACCTTTTTTTTCATTTCTCACACCCAGCCAGAATAAAACCCCGGGTATTTTCTGGGCAAAAAATGAAAAATCCTCAGCTCCAAGTTGAGGTTTTAGCTGGATAACATTTTTTTCGCCGATGATATTTCTGGCAATTCCTGCAGCCCACTCTGTAAGTTCAGGATTGTTGTAAAGCATAGGCACTCCTTCTCTATAATTGAATTTATAAGTTCCTCCATAACTTTCAGTTACGCCTTTCAATATTCTCTCAATTAATTCTGGAACCTTTTGCCTGTGCTTCTTGCTCAAGGTTCTTATAGTCCCTATCATTTTCACCCTATCTGCTATTATGTTAGATCTAACCCCACCTTCTATAATTCCGACGGTTACCGCAGATGGATCCAGAATGTCTAATTCTCTGCTTATTATTGCCTGAATGCTGGTGATAAATTGAGCTGAGATATAGATTGCATCTATTCCCAAATGAGGATATGCTCCATGCGATTTTTTACCATATATTATGATTTCAAATCCATCGGAGTTTGCCATTGCAGAACCAGGAGTAAAACCAATTTTTCCAGTCTCTAAATCAGGGTTTACATGAAGGGCAAAAATTGCTTCAGGTCTTGGATTATCAAGAACACCTTGTTTTACCATTAAATCAGCTCCGCCTTCTTCTCCCTCTGGAGCACCCTCTTCAGCCGGCTGAAAAATTATTTTGACATTTCCTTTAATTCTGTTTTTCATTCTATTGAGAACCTCCACAGTTCCAAGAGCAACAGAAGTGTGAATGTCATGACCGCAGGCATGCATTACGTTAGGATTTTTTGATTTAAATGGCAGGTCATTTTCTTCCTGGATTGGGAGCGCATCCATATCCCCTCTTATCGCCACAGTTTTGCCATGAAATTTCCCCTCGATTAGAGCTACCACCCCTGTATTTGCAATTCCTTTTGTATATTTTATCCCGATCGAAGTCAGATATCCGGCCACTCTTTCCATAGTTCTGAATTCTCTGTTAGAAAGTTCCGGGTCAGAATGCATTTCTCTTCTAAAATTTATTATTTTATCTTTTATATCTGAGATATTCTTTTCAATGTCTCCTAAATAATCTTCATCTTTTGAGATTATTTTATAATTGATAAGACAAAAAAACATAAATAAAATTAATAAAATCTTTCTTTTCATATCTCTCTCCTCAACTTTAATAAGCATTTTTATTTCTATTAAATAAAATTAAATACTACTTAACTAAATTACTCAACCCCAAAAAAATTTATTCTGTCAGGGGTTAACAAAACTTTAAAAATCAGCAAAATTAGCCTCAAGCACTCACGAACATTTATCAGATTTTTCAAATGTAAATTCGATTATTTATTTAACTGTAATTCTTGGAATTAAAGGATTAATCCTTGATACAATTTCATAATTTATCGTTCCACACAGAGAAGCTAAATAATCGGCTGTAATTGCTTCATTCCCCTGCCTTCCCAGAAGCACCACTTCATCCTCAAGACTCACGCCGGGAATATCAGTGACATCAACCATGAACATGTTCATTGCAACCCTTCCTCTAACCGGAGCTCTCATCCCTTTAATCAATGCATAAGAATTATTGCTCAACTTTCTGTCGTATCCATCATAATAACCAACAGGGATTACAGCGATCTTTGAATTTCTTGTAGTTTTATAAGTACATCCATAACCTATGTATTCTCCTTTTGATACATTTTTAATCTGGGCTATTCTTGTCTTCCATGCCAAAACAGGCCTTAAGGTAATAGACCTTCTCCCATTTCGTTTGGATGAGAGAAGAGTTTCTCTCGAAGGCCATAATCCGTATAAACCGATTCCAACTCTGACCATGTTAAAATAAGTTTTTGGAAAAAGAATTGTTGCTGCTGTACAGGCAGTATGTTTCATCAATGTATTTTCAGTATTCCTGTGGACAATTTTTGCCATTTCTCTAAATCGTTCAAGCTGTTCCATTGCATATGTATGGTCTGTAGTATCTTCAATATTTGCAAAATGAGTTGAAACTCCCTCTATGTATAAATTTTTATGTTTTTTTATTTTTTTTACAAAATCCCCAAGATTTTCTTTTCTTATGCCCTGCCGATTAGTTCCGGTTTCAAGCTTTAAATGAATAAAAATTTTCTTATTTATTTCAGATGAAACATTTCCAAGCTCTTCAATTACTTCTTCATTGTATAGGGTGATTCTAAAATTATTTTCTGAAACCTCTTTCAAATCAACGGGTGGAACGTATCCAAGAATAATAATCGGAAGCTCAACTTTATTTCTTCTCAGGCATGAAGCTTCTTCCAAGCAGTTGACACCAAACCAATCTATTCCGTTTCCTTCTAAGAATTTCGATATTTCAAGTAACCCATGGCCATAAGCATTTGCTTTTACAACGCCGCATATTTCTACATTCTTACCAACCAACCTTCTGAATTCATCTATATTATGTTTTAAGGAAGCTACATCCAGTTCAACCCATTGAATCAATCCACCTTTATCCTTTTCCACTTTAAACTTTTTACCCGTTTTGTTTTTTTATTAAATTTTAAATATACAGAAGTTGCTTTCTTTTTTCAATTACAAATTTTCTTTGAGAATAGTTAAAGCTCTTCTCAAATTGCTCGAACTCAATTGATTTATTAATCTTAAAAATATAAAATTCAAACAGATGGAAATTAAAGTGAGATTTGCTCCATCGCCCACAGGTTATCTTCATGTGGGAGGTGCGCGAACTGCTGTGTTTAACTGGTTGTTCGCAAGAAATAAACGAGGAAAATTTCTTCTCCGGATAGAAGATACTGATTTTGAAAGATCTTCTGAAGAAATGATATCTGGAATTCTTGAAGGTCTAAGATGGCTTGGAATCGATTGGGATGAAGAGCCTTTATATCAGTCAAAAAGAATTGAGTTTTATAAAAAATGGGCTGAAGAATTGATAAAGATGGGAAAGGCATACTATTGTTATTGCCTCCCTGAAGAAATAGAAAAGCGTAAAAAAGAATTTGAAAGAGAAGGTGGCGCATGGAAATATGACAGAAGATGTCTTCATCTCACGGAAGAAGAAAAAACTTTTTATGAAAAGGAAAGAAAAAGAGCAATCAGATTTCTCGTTCCGAAAGGAAAAACAAAATGGTTTGACCTTGTCCACAAAGATATAGAATTTGATAATCGAAATATTGAAGATTTTGTACTTCTTAGAGCTGATGAAATTCCAACATACCATCTATCAGTAGTTCTCGATGACTGGAATATGGGAATTACCCATGTAATAAGGGGAGATGACCATCTCTCAAATACCCCAAAACAAATCCTCCTTTACGAGGCTTTTAAATTCCCGGTTCCTCAATTTGCCCATCTTCCTTTGATACTCGGCCCGGACAGGAAAAAACTTTCAAAAAGACATGGGGTAACCTCTATTTTGAATTTTAAAGAAGAAGGGTATTTACCCCTTGCAATGTTGAATTTCCTTGCACAACTGAGCTGGTCACCTGGTGAGGAAAAAGATTTTTTCACAACAAGAGAATTGATAAAGAAATTCTCCATAGAAAAAGTCAGCCATGGAAGCCCGGTTTTTGATCTAAATAAACTTGAATGGATCAACTCAAAAGTAATTTCGAATACCTCAAGTAGAAAACTTTTTGACACATATATGGATTTTCTGGAAAAAGAATCCATTTCAAAGAAGGAATTTTATTCATCAGGAAAAAAATGGATTTTGAAAGTTATTGATTTATTTAAAGAAAGAGCCAGAACAATCAAAGAATTGGCGATAAATACAAAACCTATCATATCAGATTTTATATACTATGAACCTGAAGCAGTGGAAAAACATTTAAAATTTCCTGATTTGGATAAATACTTAGAAAAACTGACAGCTCATCTTGAGAAAATTGAAACCTTTACGGCTTCTGAAGTAGAAAAAGTTTTTCGTGAATTTTCAGAGAAAGAAAAAATTAAGGCTGCTTCTTTAATTCATGCAACAAGAGTAGCTGTAACAGGAAAAAGAGTCAGTCCCAGTCTTTTTGAAGTACTTGAATTGATTGGGAAAGAAAAGACAATATTTAGAGTAAAGAAGTTAGTTGAATTTATAAAATCACATCTACTCCAGGGAGGAAGTTATGACGTTAAAAAGGATTAAAAAAATTGGATATGTTTCGATCGGGCTTTTCTATGGAACATGCTTGGGAATTATTGGAACTGTTGTAGGGTTTTTTGTATTCCTTTTAAGTCTTATCTCGTATCCATTTCTCTCTCAAGCTGCTAAATTCTCGATATCTCCTATTATTGGATTACTATTGATGGTATTTATTCCAGTAGGAGTTTTTATAATAGGATTTATCGAAGGATTAATAGGCGCTTTCTTCTGCAACATTGCTCTTTCCATTACTAAAGGCCTTGAATTAGAGATTGAATAGATAATAGATAAACCGATGGGAAAAATTGTAATCGATGGAGATAATCTTAAATTAGATGAGATAGAGAGCGTAGCTTATAAACTTTCAGAAGTTGAACTATCTTCACGGTCCAAAACTAAAATCCAAAAAAGCAGAGCTCTTCTAAAAAAACTTTTAAAACAAGGAAAGAGAATCTATGGAGTAAACACAGGCTTTGGTAGTCTTTCAGATATAGATATTAAAGACAAAGATTTAAGCAACCTTCAAATGAACATGATAAGAAGCCATTGCACAGGTGTGGGAGAACCATTTTCAGAAGACATAGTTAGAGCAATGATGCTTCTCAGAGCAAATGTTCTCGCAAAAGGATACTCCGGCGTTCGAGTCGAGTTAGTCGAATTTTTAATAAAATTGTTGAATGAAAGAATACATCCTTTTATCCCTTCGCAAGGCTCTGTAGGAGCAAGCGGAGATTTAGCACCTCTTTCCCATTTAGCTTCTGTTATTATAGGAGAAGGCAAAGCCTACTATAAAGGAAAATTACTTCCATCAAAAGAAATATTTAAAAATGCAGGCCTCAGCCCTCTTACACTTGAAGCAAAGGAAGGAATAGCATTGATAAATGGAACTCAGACAATGACTGCCATCGCTTCCCTTTCATTGTTAAGAACGGAAAGGCTGATAGACACTGCAGATTTAGCAGGAGCTATGACGCTTGATGCGTTAAAAGGTTCAATAGATCCTTTTGATGAAAAAATTCATAATGTAAGACCATACGAAGGACAGAAACTCAGTGCTTCAAGAATTAAAAAATTTATCGAAGACTCTGAATTATGGAATTCTCACAGGGGAAAACTTAAAATTCAGGATAGTTATAGCCTCAGGTGCATGCCTCAAGTTCATGGGGCGATAAGAGAAACACTGAAGTTCATAAGAGGCATACTCGAAATTGAAATAAACTCTGCCACTGAAAATCCTTTGATATTCTCAGATGAAGGAGAGATTCTTTCAGGAGGAAATTTTCACGGAGAACCCATAGCTTTAGTTTCTGATTTTATGGGAATTGCTCTTACAGAACTTGGAAATATTTCTGAAAGAAGAATCGAAAGGCTCATGAACCCAAACTTAAACGAAGGATTACCTGCATTTCTTTCGAAAAACCCTGGACTTGAATCAGGACTGATGTTAACTCATGTCACAGCAGCATCACTGGCATCAGAAAATAGAACTCTTTCACATCCTGCCTCAGTGGATAACATTCCTATATCTGCTGATCAGGAAGACCACGTGAGCATGGGTGTTACTTCAGCAAGAAAAGCAATGAAAATTTTAGAAAATACTGAAAGAATAATTTCTATAGAATTACTCTGCGCTTCCCAGGCTCTTGATTTAAGAAAGCCTTTGAAATCATCTCCTCTAATAGAAAAAATTTTAAAAATGATAAGAAAAAAAGTTCCTTTTATTGAAAAAGATAGAATGCTCGATCAAGATATAGAAGAAATTTTTAAATTGATTCACTCCCCTGAATGGAAAAAACTTATTATTTTTTAAAACCCTGAAAAGATTTTTTTAATTTCTTATTCATTATAAACCATCTGAAATTTTAAATGTCAATTAATTTGTATGACGCCTCTTTTTATATTCTTTTTATGTTTTAAAGGGAATAGAATATTAAATTAATACAAAAGCAATAAATAATTTGTAGGGCAACCCTTCAGAGCCTGCCCCAAACCTTGCCCTGAACTTGTTTCATGGGTTGATTCGGGTGTTGCTTAATGCAAGGCTAAAGCCATGCCCTCCATTTCAATTTATTTAATTCGTTTGTATTAGTAAAATTTTTAAGAAGATTTAAAAAATGAAGATGAATAAAGCAGAGAAAGGAATTTATATTCTATCAATAAGATTAAAAGAGCAAAAGAAAATCTCAGTAGGTAAACTGGGCGAAATAGAATTTAAACCTGGATTGTATCTTTATGTTGGTTCAGCGCAGGGTGGTCTTGAGTATAGAATAAAGCGACATTTGAGAAAAAATAAAAAATTATTCTGGCATATAGATTACCTCCGGAAGGAAGCAGAAATTGAAGGGGTATGGATAAAAAAAGGAAGGTTCAATGAATGTGCTGCTGTTAGGAAGATTCAGGATAGTACTTGTTTTTCAACATTTCCAGTAAAGGGATTTGGTTCATCAGATTGTAAATGTCTCACCCATCTTTTCTATTCATCTAAAAATAATTCTGGAATAAGAAATTTTATTACTAGACTTGGGTTTAAGAAAAGTAATATCTTTGAAGGTTAATTTGAAATAAATTAGAGAAATTCATTTTTTTATTCCTTGGAGTCAAAAAACGAATATTAGAAGGAGCTATCTTAAAGATAAAATTTATTTTTAGTTTAGAGTATGGATTTACTTAATTACGTTATATAATTGATTTTAAATATATTTAGTTTTTACAGTTTCCAAGAATATTTGCTCCAGAGAATGAGGAGAGGAGTATTTTTTATCGTTTTTTAAATCTTTCAATTCTCCTTTAAGGATTATCTTGCCATTGTTTATCAAGATTACATCATCGCAGATTTTTTCCATCTCTGAAAGAAGATGAGAACTTATGAAGATTGTTTTACCATCTTGTTTTAGTTCTAATATATAATCTCTCACGCTGTTGATTAATATGGGATCAAGACCATTGTAAGGCTCATCGAGTATCAGAAGATCAGGTTCATGTAACACCGCTACAGAAAACGCAATTTTCTGCAACATTCCTTTTGAATAAATTGAGACTTTTTTCTCAAGTTCCCTCTTCAGGTCAAATTTTTCTTCTAAGAATTTTATTCTTTCTTCTATTTTTTCTCTTGAGAGAGAATACAAACTTCCAGAAATTCTTAAAATCTCAATTCCTTTAAGGAACCCATAGAAATTAGGGTTCTCAGGAAGATAACCGATTCTTTTTCTAACCTCTGGGTTTTCAATTTTACTGTCAAATAATTTAATGTCTCCACCATCTTTTTTTATTAGACCGAGAATTATGTTAATTGTAGTAGTTTTACCAGCACCATTTGGCCCTAAAAATCCTGTAATCTTTCCTTTCTTCACTTCAAAGTTTAAACCCCTCAAGGAAAATCCTTTTTTGAAAAGAGTTTTGTAATTTTTATTAAGTTTTACTATTTTAAGAATATTTAAATTTTCATTCATTTTGTGATTATCATTTAACGAGAATTTTCCAGAGAAATCTTTCTTATAAAATAAAGAGAAATGATTAAGTATAAAGCTATTAATGATAAGATGATAAAAGGGTAATTCTTTTCATCTACAAACTTAAAAAAAATAGGATTTCCTAAAGATAAAAAGAAAAGAAATATTTTTTCTTTTATATTTAAGGCGAATTTTTCCATTTTGATACTAAATTCTAATCCCATTTTAATTACAGTGATAAATGAAACCAGCGACAGAACTGTTAACATTATAAAATTTTTATTTCCCTTTAAAAATGTTGAAAACAATATTCCTAAAGAAAAAAAGTATAATCCAATTAAATATAAATATAAAATGACTTTTAAGTTTAGCAAAGGTGAAATTGGTTTTCCATGTAATAATTGTACGGCTGAAAATATTCCATAGTTAAGAAGCATTATTAATAATATTGAAATCGAAGGACCTAAAAATTTTCCCAATAGAATCTCTTCTTTTGAAAGGGGTGATACGATAAATGGAACTAATGTATTTTTCTGCAATTCCTGCTTTATAATTCCTGAAGAGCAAATTGCAAATACTAATATGTAACCCATTAATATTGTTCCAAAATTGTTTTTATTCGGAAATTTAAATAAAGAATAAAGAATCCAAAGATTAATTAAGAGTATCAATATTATTTCGATTTTATTCGAAATAATTTTTTTAACTGTAATGATGGCAATCTTTATCAGAAAGTTAGTTCGCAAAGTTAACATCTATGAACCTCTGATGTTGTTTATTATATCATCAATTTCATCGTTATCTTCATGTCCAGCTGGATGTTCATCTATATACAGAATTTTCTTTTTGTTGTTAATGAGAATTCTGAATGATGTGAAATTGGTTTTGTTAACAAGATGCATATTCCGATGAATCTGGCCACTGATTCTGATTGAAACCGGCCACCTGTCGGAGCGAAGTGACGCTGAATTTTCATTATACCTCAGAGTGGCTGGATTGAGTCAAGGATGACTTTCTTTTC
>JBFLYD010000049.1 GCA_040756905.1 Acidobacteriota bacterium | reverse complement strand
ACTTTTTCAAATTCTGATTTCATCGAAAAAGTGGCCGGAATAAATCGGAATGGGTGGCCACTTTCAATCAGAATCAGTGGCCGGTTTGAATCGGAATCGATGGCCACTTTGGATCGGAATATACATAGACGGTCCAAAGTGTGAACATGATAAAAATCGAATTTATAAAAATGGAAGAGGTACTTATGATAAGATACTAAAAAATTTAGAGATTTTAAAAAGCGATTATCCTGATTATTTCGAACGCAATGTTAGTTTTAATGCTGTTTATAATGCTAATTCAAATTTAGATAATGTTATTAATTTTTTCGCGACATTAAAAACTGAATTTGCTCCTAACCTAAGGGTTAGGTTTAGTTTTGATCCGATTTCGAAAATTGAATGCAAAGACTCTAAGACTGAATATTCAAAAAAGGTGGATACTATAAAAGATGATTATATAAAAATAAAAAAAACCATGAGTAAACAAAGTAACCAAGAAAGTGTATATCACATATTAAGTAGTTTTCTTGCACCATATTTTTATCCTATTAAGACTCGTACTTATCTAAAGCCCTCATGTATTAATTATACTGGCGTAATATGTAAGCCAGGGATAAGTAAAATTTTTGTAGATGTATATGGAAACTTTCATATATGTGAACAAATTGATAATACTTTTGAAATAGGAAATTGTTTGGAGGGGCTTTGTTATGATAGTGTAAAAGAGATCTACGATGATTATAAAAGAGCAATTTTATGGGAATGCCAAAACTGCATTGCAAGAAATTTTTGCACAATATGCTTTGTTCCGGTGGGCAAAAATGGAAAGTTTAAAAAAAACACAATCTGCCAAAAAAAGAGAATTTCATTTTTGAATCTCCTGGAAGAATATTATTCAATAATGGAAGACTTGCCAATTGCATTTGATGAATTGAAATTAATTGAATTGTAAATAAATTATTGAAACATTCGATGAGCAGCTATTAGTAATATGTATGAAGGGTACTTTTTCTTGAGGCATAATCGTTATCTTGAGTTGGGATGCAATGGCGCTGCTATTTATGACGTTGAAAATAAAATGATTTGTGCAATAGACTTACAAATAGGAAAACTAATAAATTCATGCAAACAAGGGAAACGACTAGAGAAAATTTTTGAAAATAGCCATGCCGCCCCAAAAAGGGAAATTATAGATTATTTAAGTGAGTTAGAGAAAAATGGGCTGGGATTTTTTAGTGATAATTATATTGTGATTGAGAATTTGTTGCCCTCTTGGAGTCTGTGTAAGCGAGATGAGAGTAAAGGGCTTGAAATAAATAAGTTATATTTAGAAATCACGAAATTATGTAATTTAGATTGTATTCATTGTATCGAAGAAAATGGAGCTATAGCAAAATGTTCATGTTCACGTCTTCGAAAAATTAATACTAATGAAAATGAAGTTCCTCTCACATTGTGGAAGAAAATTGTGAAAGATGCTCATATTTTGAAATGTAAAGAGCTAAATATAATTGGTGGGGAACCTTTTTTAGTAAAACAAAAAGTTTTAGAAATTATAAAATGTATTGACAATAAAATTTCTAGTATAAAGGTTAAAACAAATTTATTATTGATAGATGAAGAAATTATTAAAATATTAAAAAAATTTAAAATTACAATAGAATCAAATTTTTACAGCTATCAAAGCGATATTCATGATCAAATTACTAATTATAAAGGAAGTTGGGCAAAATGGGTGGATAATTGTAAAAAACTACTTAGAAGTGGAATAAAGGTTAATGTCACAAATGAGATTATGAATATTAACAAAGACCATATACGAGGAAATGAGAAATTTTTGTATAAAATTGGAGTAAATAATATTTCAACAAGGTTGATTTATAGCTTCAATAAAACTGTCTGGCCCGACCCAAACAAAGAATTATTTTTTAAAAAGGAAAATTCTATGAATGGTGTAACAAAAGACCAATATTTTTTTAATAAGGAGAGAAACCCATGTTGGTATGGGAAAATAGCAATTTCATATGACGGAAATATTCGACCTTGTATAATGGCAACATCTTATACCATGGGAAGTATTTTTAAAAAAAGTCTTATAGATGTTTTCAGGGAAGATATACAAATGAAATGGTGGACATTTACTAAGGATAAAATTAATAAATGCAGGGATTGTGAATTTAGATATGCTTGTTCTGATTGTAGGCCGATAGAAAGCAGGGATAATAAGCTTAGCGGTGAAAACAGATTTTGTAAAATTTATTAAAAAGGAGGTGATGAGATTTGATTGTTTTGATTGTTTTGATTGTTTAGATATATTTTTATTGGAATTTAGATTGGAACTTAGGAGGACAAAAAATGAAAGAAATTAAGTTTTTTAAGAGTGAAGGGACACAAATAAATGCGACTGACAATATTGAAGACATAATTTTAGCTCGATGTACTTACGATGAGTGCGGCCCGGGTTGCATAGGTTCAACAAGCTTATATGTTTCAGCCCTTCAAGTATACTACGATCCAGCACCTTAAGTTTGGAACGAGTTGAAGGTTTGTTTAAGTGGACTGACCAACACAAGAATTGAGAGGTTGCAAACATCCCATTGTTATGGGAAAGTGTGAATCGGTATGGGTCTTTGACATCTCTTTCTCTGATGTGAGGAGCTATAATTACAGTACAAGAGCCACATGTCAAGGTTTTTCTGTAGTTCTTTCGGAATGCTCTACCATGTAGAAGTCAATGATTAGCTGTCTTGTGGAAGGCTTCACAGTTTCTTTTTGATGGAGGTCTTTTTGCCTCGCCCCCCAGTCTTGTGGGGGCGAGGCAAGATTGAACGCTGGTTCAAGACGATCCATTAGAAGCTTATGTTTCCTATTAAACTTTATGATTTAATCAGTATTCTTGACTTTCATTCTTCAAATTTCTATTATTTTCTATTATGATTTTCAAATCAAACAAAACGAAAGGGTATAAAAAATGAAAATAATTCTACTAATCACATTTATAATCATATGTATTTTTCTCCTCATCTCCTGTGGCCCTAAGAAGGATAAGGTGGAAAGAATTGTAAAAGATGGTGTGGAAGTGGTTGTCAACCATTTGGAACCATACAAAATCGGTAATAAAAGATCATTTACTTTGGAAGAAATCTTTAAAATTAATACTGAAGAAACTGAAATAGCAAATCTTGGAATCGCTGATATCCGGGGCTTTGAAGTCAATTCTTTGGGGGAGATATTTATTTTAAGAACCATAAGTGGAGAAGGAGATTTTGTTTTTAAGTTTGATAGAAATGGAGGATTTGTAAAATCATTTGGGCCTCAAGGCCAAGGACCTGGAGAAATACAGATTCCTCATCACATTGCATTAGACAGTGAAGATAATATTTTGGTTACCGATTCTGGAAGACGAATACTACTCAAATATGACAAAGAAGGCGTTTTTATCAAAGATTATGAAATGAAAAGAGGAAAGATCGTTGTTACTTCTGGTCCACAAAAAAATTTGCTTGTACTGGAAAATTTATTTGATCCTGAAACTAGAAAGCAATTATTTTTCTTAAAATTGCTAAATTCTGATTTTGAGGAAATCAATGTTATTGATAAATTTACCTTTGAGATGCCCAGAGAGATGAAATTCAGAGCAACAGAGCCTTTATTCTGCTGGAGTACATCACATGATAATATCTATGTTGCAAAAGAAGATAGAGGATATGAAATTTGGGTATATGATTTCAATGGGAAATTGAGATGTAAGATACACAAAGAATACAGAAAAATATCAATTTCTGAAAACTATAAAACGAAGATATTAAATTCATTTCCAGAGGGGATGAGAAATATGGCATATTTCCCTGAGTTCCATCCTCCTTTTCAATCCTTGGTTGCTGGAGATAGTGGAATGCTTTTGGTGCCCACTTTTGAAGAAGGGAATAATCCCAGAGAATTTCTGTGTGATATATTCAATGAAGAAGGTGTTTTTATTGGAAGAAAAAGCTTAAATGTCTATGTTTGGGAAGGTCATTTATGGGCACACATTAAAGCCAATAAATTCTACTGTCTTAAAGAGAAGGATTCAGGATATAAAGAATTTGTTGTATACGACATGAAATGGGAATAAAAGGCGTGAAACATCTGAGAACCAAAACGACAACTGATAATGGCATAGCGGATTCAGTCCAAGTTTATTGTATTAATTTAAGGTTGATGTTTTTAATATGTAAAAGAAGGTCGCAATTTAGTCAAAGGAATACTTACAACGATCATTTTAATACAAAATTGGCGCTGGATTAAAAGCGAGAAGACAGCTACCGAGCTTTCAAGCTTCTATGAGGTCCATCGAATCAAATTTCAAAATGGAAGAGCCACTCTCTTGAAGCCCTACCAGATATTTTTTCCAATAATCATATCCCGATATTAAATACATAGAGGCTTTCGAGGAGGAACTCCACAAGCAAGATGGGACAGAGATCAAAGTCGATTATGAATCGCTTTTTGGCTGCATTGTACATAATTGCCAATAGAATCGTATGAAGCGCCAACTGAATTTACTAAGAATTCTTTTCCCCTATATCTCCTCGCACAAAAAAGTAGCTCTAATGGCCTCGTTTTTCTTGATAATAGCCTCCCTTCTCGCTCTTCCCACACCCTATCTTATGAAAGTCATCATCGACGAGGTCTTGGCGGAAAAAAATCTCGGCCCCCTCAATATGATTATCCTGCTTCTTGTGGGAATACAGGTCGCTAAACTCATTTTTTCCTTCCTCACCAACTATTTTTTCAGTATCTTCAGCCAGGAAACACTGACCAGAATAAAGAAGGAGCTCTTTCATAAAATACTCAGTCTTCCCCTTTCATTCTTTGATTCTCAGCAGACAGGCTATCTTCTATCCAGAATAGGAGAGGTAGAAGGGCTTGGATTTTTCTTCTCTAATTCTGTCGTGAGAATACTCATTGGAATCCTTGAGTTTTTATTCTGCCTATGGATTCTTCTTTATTTAAATTGGAAGCTTACTCTTATATCCCTGACAATTCTTCCATTTCTCTATCTTGCAACCCGATTCTATTCAAGATCCATAAGGAAAACAAGTAAAGAGGTAATGGAGAAAGGAGCAAATCTTTCAAAAAAGATTCAAGAGTCTTTGTCAGGGGTTGAAATGATTAAATCTTTTTCAGCAGGAGAAAGAGAGACAACAAAAATTCATACCTCTTTGGATGAGCTAAAGGAGACAAACATAAAAAGAAATATCCAATTTACTCTCTCCTCAGAGCTTCTCTCTTTAATAGGAGCCTTTGGAGGATTTGTTGTTCTATGGTACTCAGGGTGGAAGATAATTGAAGGGACATTTACTATAGGAACATACATTGCATTTTCAGCTTATTTAGCAAAACTCTATGGGCCAACTCAGATTTTAGCAACAATGGGACTTACCCTTCAGCCTGCAATAACAGCTTTAAACAGAGTCTCAGAGCTATTTAAGTTAACAGAAGAGAAGGATGAAGGAGTAAGGATTAAAGAGATAAAAGGAGAGATTGAATTCAAAGATGTTCATTTCTCATATGATAGTAAAAAAGAGGATGTTCTGAAAGGAACAAATCTCATAATTAATCCAGGTGAGAAGGTTTTGATTCAAGGACCAAATGGCTCAGGGAAAAGCACAATTGTTAAGCTAATCCTTGGGCTTTATAGAATAGATAGAGGGAAGATAACCATAGATGGCAGAGATATAAATGCACTCTCCCTCTCCTCTCTAAGAGAAAGAATCTCAGTTGTCTCTCAAAATGTATTTCTTTTTAATGACACAATAAAAAACAACATCCTCTACAGCAGACCTGATGCAAGAGATTATGAAGTGGAGGAGGCAGCAAAACTTTCTGGAGCATACGAATTTATAATGAATCTTGATGATGGATTTGATACTATAATTGGAGAAACAGGAAAGAAGCTTGCAGGAGGAGAGAGAAAGAAGCTCTCCATTGCAAGGGCAATCCTTAAGGACTCTGACATAATAATATTTGATGAGGCAACCTCAGAACTTGATACAGAATCAGAAAGAAGAATTGAAAATCTTATAACTGAAAGATTCGAAGACAAAACCTGTATAATAATTTCTCATAGGAAGTGGGAAGCCAATTCATTCGACAAAATATATCACATAAAGGATGATAAAATCTTGATAAACCTTATTGATTCAATCAATAAATAATTATATACTTTAAAATAGAACACATGGTGAGCGTAGCTCAATGGTAGAGCACTGGACTGTGGATCCAGTCGTTGCGGGTTCGAATCCCGTCGCTCACCCCAGTAAACCCCGTTAGAAAGCTCAGGTGGGGCTTTAAACCACCCCCGCCAAATATTTTCTACCCCGCCAAAAGGCGGGGCTTTCTTTCTAAGGGGGTAAATCTCACTGTTAAATATTCTTCGTTCTATTTTTTGACATTTTTAGAATAATTCAAAAAATCAGCGAAATTTTTTTATTAAATATTTGACTTATATATTGATTTTATTCTATTTATTCTGAAGATATAAAGGAGGTAAGTTTTATGCAACTATTTTTAATAATGACCTTAATTGTTTCTATTATCACAGTAATCTTTGCAATTCAAAACTCTGAAATTATAGGAATCAGATTTCTAATCTGGAAATTCAAAGGTTCTCTTGCATTGATTTTATTAATCTCATTTGGTTTAGGAATTATAACAAGTTTATTAGCATCTATTCCTTCAGTTCTTAAAAATAAAAAGAAAATTTCGAATTTACAGCACCGGATCCAGGAAATGGAAAATCAGTTACCAGAAAAGCAACCAACATTAGAATCTCATCAGAATGAATACTAGAAATAATTAATGCTTGGCCTTGATTTTTTAAAAATTCTATGTTAATTTTATATATGCTAATTAACATAGGTTAATTTTAAATATTTTAATTAACATGTGTTAATATATTATATTATGGTTAACAAGAGAATTAAATCCATAAGGCTATGACAATAAATTAATGGATATGAACATTTAAAGGGGTATTTTATGGAGAAAAATGAATATATTACCATTCCTCAGTTAGCTAAAATTTTGGGAATCAGCAGAATTGCTGTTTATCAAAAAGTCAAGAAAGGTCAAATAAAATCTATGAAGATTGGAAGAAGTTTCGCAATACCCAAAAAATACATAGTTGATATTTTAGGTGGAACCTTAAAAGAAGAGGACAAGAAAGAAATTGATAATGCTGTACAAAAGACAGTTAAAGAATATGGAGAAGTGATAAAGCTTTTGGGTAGAGAATAAAAGAGAATAATAATGAAGATAATTACTGTAAAGGAGGTAGAATATATTGCTTTTAGGTTATCGCAAGAGATTTTAGCCTTTGATGAACCAATACCTGATTTTTCCACCCGATTTCCCAATATTTTAGAGAGTTGTTTAACCACTCCTTTTCAAAGCTTTTCAAGAAAGCTTCTTTATCCAGGTCTTATCTCCAAAGCAAGTATACTTTTTTATCTTATGATTAAAAATCATCCTTTTCAGAATGGTAATAAAAGAATTGCCATGACTACATTGTTTGTGTTTCTATACAAGAATAAAAAATGGATAAAAGTTGATACACAAGAACTTTATAATTTTACAATATGGATAACCCTAAGTCCTCCTGAATTTAAGGAAGAAACTGTAAAAGCCATAGAGAAATTCTTAAGAGCACATATAATAGACCTGAACAGCTAAGAAATCCTCAGGAATTATCTGGCATATTTGTTTGACCGGGTTAGAGAAATATGATAGCTTTATCTATTCTAAAATAATGAAAAAAACCCGCCTGAATAGGATTATAAAAGCTTCTGGAGCAAAGATGGTAGAGTTTGCAGGGTGGGAGATGCCAGTGGAATTTTCAGGCATTATAAAAGAACACTTAGCAGTGAGAGAAAGGGTTGGAATATTTGATGTAAGTCACATGGGAGAGATAAAAATAACAGGTTCTCAAGCCCTTGAATTTATCCAGTGCATTACTTCCAATGATGCATCAAAACTCTCAATCGGAAAGGTTCAGTATTCTTCGTTAACACTTCCTAATGGCTGTCCTGTTGACGACCTTTTAGTATATAAAATTGATGATAAAGAATTCATGCTCGTGGTCAATGCAGCAAACACTGATAAAGATTCTAACTGGATAATGAAAAATAAAGGAAAATTCGATGTGGAGGTAAGAAATGAAAGCGATAGCTGGAATCAGCTTGCAATTCAGGGCCCAAAATCTGAGGAAATCCTTCAAAAAATTGTAGAAACTGACCTTTCAAAAATTAAATATTACTGGTTTGAGAAAACAAAGATATTTGAGAAAGATTGTATAATATCAAGGACAGGATATACAGGTGAGGATGGTTTTGAAGTCTATTTTAAAGAAGATGTAGAATATGCTGAAAAAATCTGGTCATTAATTCTTCAAAATGGAAAGGAGCATGATATCCAACCATGTGGACTTGGAGCAAGAGATACACTTCGACTTGAAGCAAGAATGTGCCTTTATGGAAATGACATCGACGAAACCACTACCCTTCTGGAAGCCGATCTCGAATGGATAATAAAATTCGAAAAGGGATACTTCATAGGAAAAGATGCTCTTTTAAAGCAAAAAGAAGAAGGGATAAAAAGAAAACTTGTAGGATTTGAAGTTATGGATAAAATGATCGCAAGACCTCATCATCCTGTATATGTGGATAATACCCAGATTAGCCAGGTAAACAGTGGCTCTTATGCTCCTTATTTAAAAAAAAATATTGGTCTCTTATACCTCCCTGTAAAGTTTACTCAGGTTGGTACTGAATTTGAAATTTTAATAAGAGATAGGAAAGTAAAAGCAATAGTTGTTCAAACCCCTTTTTACAAAAGAAAAAAATAGGAGGTTAAATGTATCCAGAAAATTTTTATTATACAAAGGATCATGAATGGATAAGAGTCGATGGAGAAAAAGGAGTAATAGGAATAACAAACTATGCCCAGAAAGAACTTGGAGATATTGTATATATCGAATTACCAAAGATAGGAAGAACTCTGAAATTTCACGAGACAATAGGAACGATTGAATCAGTAAAAGCGGTTTCAGATATATATTCTCCTGTATCAGGAGAAATAATTGAAATAAACGAAAACCTTAAAGATTCTCCTGAATTGATAAACAATGATCCCCATGGGGAAGGATGGATTCTTGTAGTAAAAATAAAAGATAAAACAGAATTGAAAAATCTGATGAGTTCCTTAGAATACGAAAAATATTTAGAAGGGATTGTCAAAAAATGAGTAAACAATATTTCCCATCAGGAAAAGAGGAAATCCAGGAAATGTTAAAAGAAATTGGGGTTTCTTCTGTTTCTCAACTGTTTGAATCAATCCCCGAGGAACTCAAAATTAAAGAAAAATTAAATATTCCAGGACCTTTGGATGAAATTTCATTACTAAATTATTTCGAGGAAATTTCAAAAAAGAACAATTTCCTGAATTACACTTCTTTCCTTGGAGCCGGAGCATACAATCATTTTATTCCTTATATAGTTGACTATTTAAGCATGAGAGGAGAATTTCTTACACCTTATACTCCATATCAGCCTGAATTAAGTCAGGGCACACTTCAGACCATTTTTGAATATCAAACATTGATATCAAAAATAACTGGAATGGAAATTTCAAATGCATCCCTTTATGATGGCGGTTCTGCAGCTGCTGAGGCAGCTTTAATGGCAACAAGATTAAGGAAAGGAAGTAAAATATTAATTTCAAGAACAATTCACCCAGAATGGAAAGATGTAATCCATACTTATTTTAAAAACCTCTCTTACGAAATATTGGAAATTCCATATTCCAGAGAAGGTAAAATAAACATCAACATACTCAAAAAATCCCTTGATAAGGATTCTATAGCTTTTATAATTCAGCACCCAAATTTCTTCGGAATAATTGAAGATATTAAAGAGATTTCGAAAATTGTCAAACAGAATGGAAGTTTATTTCTTGTAGGAATAGCAGAACCAATTTCTCTTGGAATACTAAGGCCACCTGGAGAATCGGATGTTGACATAGTCTTTGGTGAAGCTCAATCTTTTGGAATCCCCCTATCATTCGGTGGACCATATTTAGGGTTTCTCTCTACAAAAATGGAATACCTAAGACAGATGCCAGGAAGGCTCGCAGGAGAAACAGTTGACAGAAATGGAAAAAGAGGATTTGTCCTTACCTTAACCACAAGAGAGCAACATATAAAAAGAGAAAAGGCCACATCAAACATCTGCACAAATGAGGCATGGTGTGCTTTAAGAGCAACGATATATCTGGAGACGATGGGAAAACAAGGATTAAGAGAAGTTTCATATCAGAATTTACAAAAAGCATTATATGCAAAAGAAAGAATATCTGAATTAAAAAATGTTAAATTAAAATTCAACTCTTCTAACTTTAATGAATTTGTAGTTGAATACAATAAAGATCCTGAGGAAGTCAATGATAAATTAAAGGAAAGGAATATACTGGGAGGATTTATTCTGAAGAAGGATTATCCAGAACTTGAAAAGTGTGCCCTTCTGTGTGTAACAGAAACTCATAAAAAGGAGGACATAGATTACTTTATAGATTGCCTCAAAAAAATTTTATGAAAAAAATTATAAAAAGGATTTGATATGAAACTACCAAAATTTGATGCCCTTGAAGAACCACTAATATTTGAGAGAAGTTCATCAGGAAAAAAAGCAGTCGATCTTCCTCCTCTTGATGTTCCTGAAAAAGAGTTTGATAAATCATTGCTACGAGAAGAACTCCCTGATTTTCCTGAGGTCTCAGAAGTTGAAATTATCAGACATTTTTCAAGATTATCCCAGCTAAATTATTCAGTTGACACAGGATTTTACCCTTTAGGCTCATGCACAATGAAATACAGTCCCAAAATAAACGAAAAAATCAGTATGTCTGAATCTTTCACAAAAGCCCATCCTTATCTTCCGGAATACATGGTTCAGGGAAATCTGGAAATCATAAAAAAACTCGAACAATATCTTTCAGAAATCACAGGCATGGATTACTTTTCACTCTCACCTGCTGCAGGAGCTCATGGAGAATTAACTGGGATGCTTATAATCAGAGCTTATCATAATAAAAAGAAAGAAAGAAGAACAAAAGTATTAATTCCTGATTCAGCTCACGGAACAAACCCTTCTTCAGCCCATATTGCAGGATTTGAAGTGGAAGAGATTCCATCTGATTCAAGAGGAACTGTGGATACTCTTGCTTTTGAGAAAATAGTTGATGAAAATGTTGCAGCCTTAATGTTAACAAATCCAAACACTCTCGGGATTTTTGAAGATGAAATACTGAAAATTTCAGAAATCCTCCATTCAAAAGGAGCAATATTGTATATGGATGGTGCAAATTTAAACGCTCTTCTTGGAATTTCAAAGCCAGGAAAAATGGGGGTAGATGTTTTACATCTGAACCTTCACAAAACTTTCTCAACTCCCCACGGAGGGGGTGGCCCAGGCTCTGGCCCTGTTGGCGTGAAGAAAGAACTCGAGGAATTCCTTCCTGTTCCTTTGATTGAAAAAAGCGAAAAGGGATATTATTTTTATTATGATAGACCAAATTCTATTGGAAGAGTAAGAACATTTTACGGAAATTTTCTTGTTCTTGTTAAAACTCTTGCGTACATATTATCGCTTGGTCCGAAAGGATTGAAAGAGGTCGCTGAAATAGCAGTTTTAAACTCAAATTATATAAGAAAAAAACTTGAAACAATTTATACAGTTCCATATTCCACTCCAACCCTTCATGAATGTGTACTATCCCATAACTTTAATCAGACGAAAGGAGTAAGAACATTGGACATAGCAAAAAGATTGATTGATTATGGAATACATCCCCCAACAATCTACTTCCCTCTTATTGTCAATGAGGCTCTCATGGTAGAGCCCACAGAGACAGAAGGCAAGAGAGATCTGGATAATTTTATAAATGCAATGATTGAAATTGCTAAAGAAATCGAAGAAAATTCCGAAATCTTAAAGAACGCTCCATCAAAATCACCTGTAGCAAGATTGGATGAAACCTCAGCCGCAAGAAGACCAAAATTAGTGTGGAAAAAAGAATGAACATTCAGGAAATAATATTCAGACTCGAAAAATTCTGGTCTGATAAGGGTTGTTATATTGCTCAGCCCTACGATGTTGAAGTTGGAGCTGCGACCATGACCCCAGACACATTTTTTAGAGTCTTAGGTAAAAAGCCATGGAAAGTTGCATATGCACAGCCTTCAAGAAGACCAACTGATGGTAGGTACGGAGAAAACCCGAACAGATTAGAAAAACATCTTCAATACCAGGTAATCCTGAAACCAGCTCCAGAAGATTCTCAGGATTTATACCTCGAAAGTCTCACAGCATTGGGTATAAATCTCTCCGAACATGATATCAAATTTGATGAAGACAACTGGGAGTCTCCCACACTCGGAGCATGGGGAGTTGGATGGCAGATTCTCCTGGATGGAATGGAAATTACCCAGTTTACATATTTCCAGCAGGCCGGAGGAATAGAATTGATTCCAGTCCCATTAGAAATTACATATGGAGTAGAAAGATTGGCTATTTTTCTCTCTGAAAAAGAAAATATTTTTGACCTCGAATGGGGAAACAAAATCTTTTATAAAGATTTAAGACTGAGAGCTGAGAAAGAATTTTCAACTTACAATTTTAAAGAAGCAGATGTAAACATGTTATTCAATCTTTTCGAAAATTACGAAAAAGAAGCTATAAGACTCCTCGAAAAAAACCTTCTTCTGCCCTCGTATGATTATTGCTTAAAGTGTTCTCATACTTTTAACATACTCGATTCAAGGGGAGCAATTTCTGTTACCGAAAGAGTGAGTATTATAAAAAGAATTCGAGACATTGCATGTAAAATCGCCCAAAAATTTATTGAGGAAGAAGATAAAGAATAAGATGGCTGAATTTCTTCTTGAAATTGGTATCGAGGATCTTCCCATTGAACATATAAAAATTGCAAAATCACAACTCAGAGAAAACTTTGAAAATTTTCTTAGAAAAAAGAGAATAGGATTTTCAAAAATCGTTGTCCATGGAACTTTAAGAAGGCTTCTAATCTATGTAGAAAATATTTCTCTAAAACAGGATGACGAAGAAATAAGAATCTTAGGTCCTGCAAAAAAATTGGCTTTTTTAGAGGATGGAACTCCTCTTGAACCAGCAATGGGATTTGCAAAATTCCATGGAATTGAGTCCTCGCAACTCGAATTTTTCGAAACCCCAAAAGGAATTTATTGCGGGTTTGTAAAAAAAATAGAAGGAAGAAAGACAAGAGAAATATTAGAAGAATCTCTCATGGATGTAACTTTAGAGATCGATTTTCCAAAAACTTTGCGGTGGGAAGATAGTTCGATAAGATTTTCAAGACCGATAAGAAGTATTGTTTCAATACTTGATAATGATACATTAAATTTAAAAATGTCCGAAATAAATTCGTCTGATTATACATTCGGACACAGAATCTGGGGCAGAAAACAGATTAAGGTTGAAAATTTTAAGGATTATTTAAATAAGCTTGAAAAAAATTTTGTAATTGTTGATGAACAAAAAAGAAAGGAAATCATAATTAAAAAAATTAAAGAAATTGAAAATGAATTGAATGCAAAAGTCATAGAAGATTCAGAACTTCTTGAAAACTGGGTTTATTTAGTTGAGTATCCTTTTGTTTTCTATGGAAGATTTGACGATGAATATCTTAACCTTCCTTTTGAAATAATTAGAACAACTCTAAGGGAAAGCCAGAAATGTTTTTCAATGAAAGATCTTTCTGGAAACTCGCTTCCCTACTTCATTGGAATAGCTGATTCACCAGGCGATCCAAAAAATTTTATAAAGAAAGGAAACGAAAGAATTATAAAAGCTAAATTAGATGATGCTGGTTTCTTCTGGAAAGAAGACAGATCAATTCCTTTTGCCTCAAGACTTAAAGATCTCAAGAGCATAATCTATCAGGAAAAACTGGGAAATTATTTAGATAAAACTGAAAGGCTGGAAGAATTAGCAATTTACTTAAGAGAAAAAATCTCTTACAAAGAAGATTTAGAAGCCTTAGGAACTGCTTCAAGATTTTCTAAGATAGATTTATTGACTGATATGGTAAAAGAGTTCCCATCTCTTCAAGGTGTTATGGGTGGACTTTATCTAAGGGAAGAAGGATACGAAGAAAAAATATGGAAAGCCATTTATGAACACTATAAGCCTTTGAATTTTGAGGATTCTTCTCCATCAACTATGGAAGGAGCTGTATTATCCCTTGCTGACAAAATTGATCTTTTAGCAGGAATTTTCAGCTTAAACCTATTACCATCCGGATCAAAAGATCCATTTGGATTAAGAAGAGCTGGGTTCGGAATCTGTAAAATAATAATTGATCATAAATTAACCATTTCGATCATTGAAACATTGGAAAAAGCCTTGAACCTGCATGAAAAAAATGTTGAATTTGAGAGATACATTGTAATAAAAAATTTAATCGAGTTTCTTAAGACACGATTGAACTACATTTTTGAAGAAATCTATGGCTACAGATATGATATTATAAATGCATCCATCAAGTCTGGCATAGACAACATTTATTTTTCCTATCTAAGAGCAAAATCTTTATCTGAAATACAGGAAGATACAAAGTTCAACAAAATCTGCATTAGCTTCAGAAGAATAAAGAATATTATCGATGGCATGCCGCATTTTACATTTGATGAGAAAAATCTTATTGAAAAAGAAGAAAAATATCTATATCAGATATTTTCTTCGATTAAAGAAGAAATAATACCTTATATTAACAAAGGCAACTTTAAAGATTCTCTTGAGACAATCTTGAACTTAGAGCCAATTATCAATAAATTTTTCGATAAAGTTCTTGTTATGACAGAAGATCAGAAACTAAGAGAAAATAGACTCGCTTTACTTCAGAATATCCATCAGATATTTATGGAGATTTGTGATTTTTCAGAAATTGTAATCAGTGAAAATTCATCCAATCAAACTATATCCTAACTGAATCGCATCCAGATTGATCGTTTCAGTTCCTTTAGGAGCCATTTTCAGCACTGCTTTTTCAAGGGATCGATGAGATATTATATTTGTAAGCTTCACAGTAATCGCAAGAGCAACAACAGAAGTAACCATAATATTTCCTATTTCTTTTTTTGTAGATTCAATTATCGGAATCCGATAGACTTTCCAGCTTCCACTGTTAAATTCTCCAACTAAATTTGAATCAACAACTATGACCGCGTTATCTTTCAAATTTTTAAAATATAATTTAAACGGAAATTCACCAGTACTTAAATAGAAATCTATAGACACAGCATTTGGAAAAATTATTTCTTTCTCATCTATTATTACATCAACTTTGGTAGGCCCTCCCCTTACTTGAGGAGTATACATAGGACTCTGAACTGCATATCTATTTTCATAATGAACTACTGCCTCTGCCAGTATAGCCCCTGCAGTTATTATTCCCTGGCCTCCGATTGCACTGTATCTTATCTCAAAATGCTTTTCCATTTTAGCTCCTTATTTATAGATCAAACTCAGCTTGCAATTCTTTTACTTTACCAATGATTTGGGTGTAATACTGTTCGACATACTCAGGTTTCTGCTTGTTTACAAATTCACCCGTAACTAATTTTCCTTTAAGTTCTTCAGGAGTCATTGATGAAGCTTTGGACAATGGAACAATCCTTTCATCAATCCATTTTAACATTTTCAGTTGGTTTCTCATTTTATTTTTTCTGCCAAGATTTATATGACAGTTTGAAATTACCTCAACCACTGCAAATCCTTTATGGGACAAAGATTTCTCTATTATTTTCGAAAGTAAAAATGGTCTTGTGACTGACTCCCTTGCCACATAAGTAGCTCCTGCAGCTTCAGCAATTTTAACCGTATCAAACTCAGGATCAATATTTCCATAGGGAGTTGTTTCAGTAAAAAATCCCTCTGGAGTGGTGGGTGAAACCTGACCCCCTGTCATTCCGTAAACACCATTGTTAACTATTATTAATTTAATATCAATGTTTCTTCTGCATGCATGAAGAAAATGATTTCCTCCTATCGCTAAAGCATCCCCATCCCCTGAAACCACAACTACTTTTTTATCCGGTTTTACCAATTTTATTCCAGTTGCAAACGTTAATGCTCTTCCATGAGTGGTGTGAATTGTATTGGCTTTCAAATATCCTGGCATTCTGCTTGTGCATCCTATTCCGGAAATAAAGGCAATCTCATTTGGATCCCATCCAAGTTTATCAAAACTTATTAAAATTGATTTAAACACAACTCCAATTCCGCATCCCGGGCACCAATAAACTGGATACATCTCATATCTAATGAGCTTTTCATATGATAAGTTCATAAATATAACTCCTTTACTTTATTTATAATTTCTATTGGAGTGATAGAAGTGCCATCAACCTTAAAAAGTCCATCAATCCTTACATCATCTGAGGCAGTTCTTTCAACCTCATAAATTATCTGTCCCATATTCATCTCAACCACAAGAACTTTCTTAATTTTTTCTAATTTTTTGGCAAGGGGTCTTTCTGGAAAAGGCCATATGGTAATAGGCTGGAAGAGGCCAATCTTTATTCCTTCTTCTCTCAATTCCTTTATAGCCTCCAATGAAGCCCTTGCAGATGTTCCAAATGCGAAAATCATGATTTCAGCATCATCAAGGTAATGCTCCTTCCATTCCAGAATCTCATCAAGATTTTTCTCAATTTTAGCAAGCCTGAGAAACTGTTGTTTTTTAACATTTTCTGCTGCATTTGTTGGCATTCCTCTATCATCATGTTCCAAACTTTCAATATGCACTGAATATCCAGTAAAGAAATCAGGAACTACAGGGGGCTTTCCTGGCTCTCTATCATAATAATTGAATTCGTTCGAACCCCTTGGAGGCCTTTCCCTGTCCATAATTTCATATTCATCTGAATCAGGAATGTCAACAACTTCAAACGAATGTCCGAGAACTTCATCAAGCAAAATTATAACAGGATTTCTGAATTTCTCAGAAAGATTAAATGCTCTTATCGTTGATAAATAGACTTCTCGAGGAAACGAAGGAGCAAGAACTATTATAGGATGATCACCATGGGTTCCCCATTTTGCCTGCATTACATCGCCCTGAGATGGTCTTGTGGGTAATCCTGTGCTCGGACCTGTTCTCATTACATTTACTATTACACATGGAATTTCAGCCATAGCTGCAAAGCCAATATTTTCCTGCTTCAAGGAAAATCCAGGACCTGAAGTAGCTGTCATTGATTTAACTCCACAACAGGAGGCTCCTATTATTGCTCCCATACTCGCAATTTCATCTTCCATCTGAATAAACACTCCTCCCATATGAGGAAGTTTCTCTGCGATTCTTGCAGCTAATTCCGATGAAGGGGTTATCGGATATCCTGCATAAAATCTACATCCAGCAGCTATCGCAGCTTCCGCTACTATCCAGTTACCTTGCAAGATCTCTCGTCTTGGCAATTTCAGCCTCCTCCATATATTTTTTGTAGTAGTTTGCTCTTTTTTCAGAGTCTACTACTATGGCAAAGTCAGGGCATCTCAATTCACAGAGTAAACATCCTGTGCAGTATTCAGGAGCATCTACTTTGGCAATCACTCCATTAATATTTTTCTCATCATCTACAAGAAGCAAAACCCCCGTTGGACATACATTAATACAAATATCACATCCCTTACATAAATCCTCAATGATGACTACAGAATGTTTTTTCTTACTGGGAGATTTTCTCCTTTTTAATGCTTCCTCATTCTGTAGAATTTCATCTTTTTCCATATATTACTCCTTTTTATTTTTTATGAATAAAAAATTTTATCAAAATGCTGGATAAAAATCAAAGTTAGTATTAAGAAGAGTAATCTAAACACTTATTTAAATTAAGAGGTCAATCATCTTCTGAGCGAAGGGGATGGTTGCCCTCTTATTTATTCTCGACTTCCTTTAATACATCCAAAGGGCTGATCAAGCCTCCGGAAATTATCATTTTGATTGCATCATCGACAGAAATGTCTAAAATTTTTGCATCTTTTTCTGGTATCAATATTAAATATCCTGATGTGGGGTTAGGAGTGGTTGGAAGAAAAACAGTAAAAATATTTTGGCTGTTCCCTTCTTTATCAGAAATTTTGATAGAGCTTGTTACAAAACCAAGCGAATAAACACCTTTTCTTGGATATTCAAAGGCCACAACTTTTTTAAATCCTTTTTTACTCTCAGGAGAGAAAGCATCGGATAGTTGTTTTATTGAGACATATATTCCTTTTACAAAGGGAAGTGTTGCGATAAAACTATCCACTTTATTTACGACTAACTTTCCTATTAAACTCTTTGTAAAAATACCAGCCAGAAGAATCAATATTAATGTTGCTACCAATCCGGTTCCAGGTATATGAACACCAATTAAATGCTTAATTAAAGGAGAAAGAATTCCATCAAGCTTTTCAAATAGATATTTAATTATGATTACTGTAAGGGCGATTGGAAGAAGAACAAATAATCCTGTAATAAAGCTCCTTTGCAACAATTTTTTTAATCTTGTCATTTCAATCTTTATTATATAGGAAAACCTCCAAAAAACAATTCCCTTTGTTACAAGTAAAAAAATAACAAAAATCTATTAATTTCATATACACTTCTGAATAAATAAATTTTAAAAAACTTCATCCTGGGAAAAGGATTTTTGAGTCTCGGTTATTTTGTCATCTGCCCTTAAAATACAGATTTGAGCAGCACTAATAGCGATACCAATTTTTAGGCGAGTGGATTTAAGGAGTATTAATCCTTATAAGCTAATGTTTAAGGTGGGCTCGAGAGGTCACTCTAATGTTTTTAGTGAGAGTTTTTAGATCTTCCTATCTTTACGAGCATACCTTTCTCCAAAGACTCGACCTCGATCCTATACGTGATGTTGACTTTGCGATGAGGAAGAATGTAGAATTCTCTTGAAAAGAAAGCATTTAGAAAAGGTATTTAAAATGGCAAAAGAAAAACTGGTAAAACAGGTGCTGGATAAATCAGAAGATTTCTCAAAATGGTATATAGACATAATTAAAAAGGCTGACCTTATTGATTATGCGCCTATCAAGGGAATGATGGTGATAAAACCTTCTGGATTCGCAATCTGGGAAAATATACAACAACTCCTGGATAAAAGACTTAAAAAAGCAGGTCATATGAATGCATACTTCCCTCTTTTCATTCCTGAGAGCCTTTTGAATAAAGAAGCACAACATGTTGAAGGGTTTGCTCCTGAAGTTGCATGGGTCACTCATGGAGGAAAAGAAAAATTAGAAGAAAAACTTGCTGTGAGGCCCACTTCCGAATCAATCATATGCGCCATGTATTCAAAATGGATAAGATCCTGGAGAGATCTTCCCTTACTGATAAATCAGTGGTGCAATGTGGTCAGATGGGAAAAGGTTACAAGGCCATTTCTCAGAACCACTGAATTTCTGTGGCAGGAAGGACATACAGCTCATGCTTCTTTTGAAGAGGCACAGGAAGAAACATTATTGATTTTAAAAATTTATAAAGAATTTGTGGAGGAAGAACTTGCAATTCCTGTTATAGCAGGAGAAAAAACAGAAGCAGAAAAATTCGCCGGTGCAATAAAAACTTATGCAATTGAAGCATTGATGTCTGATGGAAAGGCTCTTCAGGCAGGAACATCTCATAACCTTGGTCAGAACTTTTCAAAAGCCTTTAATATAAGGTTTGAAGACAAAAATCAAAAACTCGAATATGTATGGCAAACATCATGGGGAGTCTCGACAAGACTCATAGGAGCGCTTATTATGACCCATGGAGATGATTCAGGTCTTGTATTCCCACCAAAAGTGGCTCCTGTCCAAATTGTGATAATTCCAATATTTAAAGGAAATTGGAAAACGGATATACTCCCCTTTTCTAAAGAGATTGAAAATAAACTAAAAGATAGAAATATAAGAGTTCTGTTAGACGAAAGAGAAGAATACACGCCAGGATGGAAATTTTCTGATTGGGAAATGAGAGGGGTTCCTATGAGGACTGAAATTGGACCAATGGATATAAAGAAAAAACAACTTACCGTTTCAAGAAGAGATAAAAGAGAAAGATTTACTATTACCATTGAAAACTTTTTCGATAATGTTGAAAGCTTTCTTTCTGATGTACAGAACACTTTATATCAAAAAGCAAAAAACTTTATGGAGGAGAATACTTTTCAAACTGAGGACTATGAGGAGTTTAAAAATATAATCGAAGAAAAAAGAGGATTCGTTCAAGCATTCTGGTGCGGAAGCGAAGAGTGTGAGAAAAAAATAAAAGAAGAAACATCCGCAACAATAAGAGCAATTCCCCTTGATCAGATTTATGTCAAAGGAAAAGAATGTATTCTTTGTAAGAAAAAATCTGATTATTTTGTCTATTTTGCAAAATCTTACTAAGCAATTGAAATATAAGAATTGAAACCCTCGAAAATCAACTGGGAAAAATTAAGGATTGAAATGGTTAAAGAACAGATAGAATCAAGAGGAGTAAAGGATAAAAGAGTAATTGAGATTATGAAAAAAATTCCGAGACATCTCTTTGTATCAGAAGAATATTTACATCTGGCTTATGAGGATCAACCTCTCCCGATAGGGGAGGAACAGACTATATCCCAACCATATATAGTTGCTTATATGACTGAAAAATTAAATCTTGAAGGAGATGAAAAAGTTTTAGAAGTGGGAACAGGCTCTGGATATCAAACAGCTATTTTAGCCGAAATGGCAAAAGAAGTTTATACAATCGAAGTAATAGAGTTCCTTTCTTTAAAAGCACAGAAAATTCTCGAGCCCTTTGGGTACAAAAATATTTTTTTTAAAATCGGAGATGGAACAATGGGCTGGCCTGAATACAGTCCATTCAAAAGAATATTGGTAACAGCGGCTCCCTCCA
Organism: Acidobacteriota bacterium; assembly: GCA_040756905.1. NCBI lineage: Bacteria > Pseudomonadati > Acidobacteriota > Acidobacteriota bacterium. Next base: position 436 of record JBFLYD010000049.1, on the reverse strand, counting down.
AAATCCCAAAGACCCTAATAGATCAGCTTGGGGAAAACGGTATTATGATAATTCCTGTTGGAACTTATCTCCAGAATTTAGTTATGGTAAGAAAAAAAGGAAAATCCCACACTGAAGAAACACTTCTTCCTGTAAGATTCGTTCCTCTTATCTCTGTTCACTAACTCACTAATGTTGTGTCACTTAAATACCTTTCCTTGCTCTTGTGTGACACAACACTTTCCCTATGGGGCAAGCCCCCTTAGACGCTCCGCTGAGCAGCACATAGGAGCCTTTCGGAGAACTGAAATGTCAGGAGAATTAATCACTTCTCTTTTATCCGAAAGGCTCCTAGCACTGCCCTTAAGGGCAGTGTGTAAAAGGTTTTTATTTAAATTTAAATCATCTATTTGCATGCACCAGAATGGTGCATGTAGGAGGGTGCGGAATACATATT